>JBPCVD010000409.1:0-15541 GCA_051010815.1 Rubripirellula sp. | reverse complement strand
GTGCTGGCGCGATCGAGGCCGTGGTTTCAGCCGTCGTGGTTTCAGCCGCCGCGGTGCCAGCCGCCGTGAAACCGCCCCTCTTCGCCGCGAAAGATTCCCTGAACCGGTGCATGGCTTCTGAAGTTGCGGTCGTGAAACGTTGGGCGTCGCAAGCTCAACCGGCGAGGCTAGACCTGCCCGCGCACCACAAATCCGACGATCGACCCAATCAGCAAGCTGAGTGGGATCGCAATCGCTAACGCGATGGCGATGGCCAGTGCGTGGCTTGGACGACGAGAAACCTCTGCGCTCCAGTCCTCGGGCAACGGTGGAACGGCCGAGAGCGAATCGGAATGACGTCCCGACTTACTCAAGCCGCCCGAGCCATAACCGGAATTGCCGCCCGAGCCGTATCCCGAGTTACCGAGGTCTGCGATATCGGGTGCCTCGCGGATCTGTGACGGTTCGTGTGGCGGCGGGGGTGGTGTCCATGACTGTCGATCAATCGGCACATCGACGATTTCAGTGGAGGTGCTCGACCAAGGTTCCAACCGCTCGGCAACTTCAGTCGCCGATTGGATGCGACGCGCCGGGTCTTTCTCCATCATGTCCGCGATCACATCAACGAATTCTTCGGACAGATCGAGCGCAAATTTCTTAGGGTGCCAGGGCGTTTGCTCACAATGACGTTTGCACTTCGATCGGGAGTCGCCACCTGGGAAGGGCACCTTGCCCGTCACGGCGTAATACAACGTGCATCCCAGCGAATAGATGTCGCTGAGCGGGCCGACCGAGATTGGATCGCGGATCTGTTCGGGTGAGAGATAGTCAGCCGTACCGACGATCTTTCCAGCACGTGGATCGTTGTCGGGACTCATGCTCCAGGTTGCCAACCCGATGTCTGAAACTTTCGCGTGACCATCGGGCGTGACCAGAATATTGCCTGGTTTGACATCGCGATGGACCATGCCCAGGTCATGCGCGTATTGCAAACCCAAGGCGGCCTGGGACACGATCATCGCGGCATCATTCATCGACAGTGGGCCGTTATTGCGAATCAGGCGTCGAAGGTCGTTGCCCGGCACGTACTCCGTCACCAAGTAGTGCACGTTTCCATCTTGCCCGGCATCGAATGCGCGGACGAGGTAGGGATTGTCGAGTCCCGCTTGGAGCCGGATCTCATGCATGAAGCTGGCACGTGATTCGGCTGTCGACTTGCCAAGCGGAAGGACTTTGACCGCACATTCGCGTCCCATGACACGGTGCACACCTTTGAACACATGCCCCATCCCGCCCTGACCGATTCCATCGGTAATCAGGTAGCCGCCCAGCGTAAATTTCGTGTGCCCGACGTGGAGTTGCTGCGCCTGGTATTCGGTGATCACGCCACTCTTGACCAGCGTTGCAGCGATCACGAGCGGGTCATCGGTGCCCGCAAGCTCGACCACTTTTTCATACTTGCGCTCGCTGATCAGGCCGCTCAAAATCGCGGCCTGGTGAAAAGTCAGCTTCGGCTGTGGTTCGCTAATCGCCATTCCGTTCACGTTAGCACAAATCAAGTGGGAACCAAGCAGCCGACCCTTCCAAGCGGTCGGCTCGTCAGCCTTCGGGTTGCGTCGGCACTGCGGGGCCGGCGACTGAAAAATACATCAAGACGCCGGCGGTAACTGATCAGCCATTTGCCGAACCATCATCGGCAAAGATTACCAACAAGTCGACTGTCCCGTGACTCGCCAAGCTTAGAGAGACCGCATCGCCGTCGCATTTGAGGGGTCTCGGATCCTCGGCACGCGTCTCTTGCGAATCAGATTCTGACGCGTGCGAATCGTCGGTGGAACTGGTTTCGTTCTTGTTGCTGTCGTCGGCACTTGTGGCAGCTGGCAGCGGGATGTCCATCGAACTGCCACTTCCATGCAACGCATACGCGCTGGTGACGTCCCTTAGGAATCGAATGGTCGCTTTGCACTGTTGAGGACGCGTTTGCACGAGTCGAACGAGGGCAGCGAGTTGTCCATCTTGGCGGCGTCCGACACGGAACTTTGACACCAGCACATCCTTGGGCGCGGTGTGAACGAGCCAGCCGATCTCCGTCGCTGCGGCTTTTGCCTGCACGGGCACGTTCAGTGGCGCGGCCATCAATTCCCGGGCCGCGTTGACTGGACTGGGGAGATCGATGCCATAGTGCAGCGTGAACGAAGTATCCGATTCGCCCTCCGTGACCAGCAACGTATCAAGGAATCGGTCGCCAACCCGTCGATGAAAGGCTCGTCCGCTTCCGCCGATGTAAGTTTGCCGTTCGGCTTCATCCAAGACCACGCCCAGCGGGGCAACCAGGCGGCGTGATTTGGCACGGTGAAGCTTGTCACGCAGCAAGCTTCGACAGATTGCTGATTCGGTCGCCACTGCGGCCCGAGCGGCGATGTAGTGCTCCCATGGTTTTCCGGTCAGTTCCCGTTTGGGCGTGACCTTGCCATCAATACGGATGGTTCGTGATCCTCGGGCCAACGTGTAACGCAGCGAGTAGGAGGCCAGTTCGTCTTGAGATTCGGATTCAATGATGTCGCCGGTCACCTCGATGCACCCGAGCGCCGGAGTTGACGTCACCACTCGGTGCTCGCGGCATCTCATTTCTGTATCGTCACCAGGCAAAGCGTCGGCGGGAGACCCCGAGGGAAGCGGTTTGCATTTGACCAATCGCATGGAAAAGCGATTGCCGCGAGCGCCGCCGCTGTAGACCCCTGAGATGCCTCCGGTTTCCGGCGCCAGGGTGACTTCCATGAACTCGTTTTGCAGATGGCAGGAGTCTGCCATGGGCTTCGGCCCGCCCATCAGTTTGCTCTTGAGTCGCTTGCCGAAAGATTGACCTTCGCCAGCGGATTTGTTCTCGCTCGGCTGTACGACGACAAAACCGCAAGCGGGAATGTCCACGGTCGATGTCGTGCTGTTTCCGTCCCGCGTTACCGCGAATAAGTGTTTGGCTGCGGCAGGGGAATGACCTTCCAGCGTCACCGTTTCACGTACGCCGGTCGAATGGGGATTCACCAACAGCACCGCTTGCGCGCTGGCACGCTCAGCGATGTTGAGTCCGATCGCCTGAGCGAACAATTCAGGTGGGCTGCCATCGGGAATGTCTTTGCCGGTGACCAATTGAGTCATGCCGAGCAAGGTTTCGTTTTGTTCGGCCAGCACGTTGTCGCGAAACTGATCTGCGAGTTCCGAAATTGGATTGGGCCGTTTCGCCTCGACCATCGCGTTGAGAAGTTCTGAGGCGTTGGGCGAAGCCGCCGACAACGTCCCATGGTGGTAGGGATGCTCACCTTCGGTGAAGTATTGGTCAAGCTTCCAAAATTTGCCGAGTGAGAGGCTCCATGATGCGACACGTTTCAGGTCGCCAAAAGAGTCGCACGATTGTCCGGGCCAGTGGGCCAGTAGTGCCGTCGCGATTTCACCGCTGTCAATCGCTTCGCCGAGTCGTGCGCCGAGTCCCAGAAAGGCAGCGTCGCTCGAGGCGTCGATTGGCTTGGCAGTCAACGCTTCGATTTCTCCGCTGGCCGATTGCATGATGACTTTGGCTTCGTCGCCGAATCCACTGCCGGCCGCGAAGTCGATGGGAATCATGCCACCGTAGCCGAGCTTGACCAGGGTCGATGCCATGTCCGAGGGAGTCGAACCGGAGAAACGACCGTAGACCGGAGGCGGGGCGCCAATGGTATCCCGGATAGCCTCGAACGCCTCCTCGAACACCGTTTCGGCTTCCGCCAGTGTCATCGCATCGAGACACGCATCGGCAGCCGGGCCGCCGCCCGCCCAACCGATTTGGCCCGTACGCAATTGTTCTTGCAAGCGAGCGGCTTCCGGAGCCTCCGACTTGGCGATGGCCGAGGCGACCTCGCCGTCGATCAGGATGTTGACGGGCGTCGACAGAATCGAGGGATCGTCGGTTGGGGTGTCCGTGGTGGCACCAGCCATCGTCAGCAGGGAATCGACCGTCGATGGGCTGGTCAGGATCAGATCGACCAAGTGGGGATCGGAGGAGAAATAGTGGTCTCGCTCTTCAGCCAAGCAATCGAAGACATCGTGCAACGCCTCAATCGCCTCGGTGGCATTCCCTTGCAAGAAGGCTTTGGCGGCAGCGACGACACGGGTTTGCAAATGGATCTCGTCCAGGTTGCTCGTGTAGCGAAGCCGGCGCGTCATGACCTGAACTTGCAGTGACGCGTAGGCCGCTGCGAAAAAGTCACGTTCGTCGATGGTCCGCGCACCACTGTCTTGGGCAGACAGATTTCCTGAGCCGTTGCCTTCTTCCCCGGGGTAAACCAGAGCTTGGCAAGGTTCGAGGGCGAGTTTGTCGAGCATCGCCTGGCGGCTGTCACCGGTCAGCCAGGTCGATTCCTCGTTCTGTTCGGCCCGAATCGCGTAACCGTCAGGTAGTTGGCTGAGGCTGGGGTTGGGAACCGCGAAGAGCCGCTTGCCCTGAGGTTCGGGCGGACCGTCGGCCCGATACCAGACTGGAATCTGTTCCGTTTGGGCCAGCAGTCGTGGGTGCCAGAGCACGGACCAGGCGGCCAGCAAGCTACGAGCGTCATAATCGGACAAATCGGAGGGAAAATCCTCCAACGTGGATGCCGGGATAAGAACACAACACTCGTCAAGAAGGGGCATGGCGAAGTAAAATTTGACTTGGTGGTGCAGGGATCGATAAACTGTCTAGGACTCGTCTGGACCTGCAACGCGTCGATAAAACGTCGTAAAAAGGCGTTCTCGAACGGTCACTCTGCCATAACTCATCCATTTTTGAGTGGCCAAATTGTTGCATGAATGTGTCATCATCGAAGGTGCGGGTGATTCCACCGGCCCTTCAAACCAAGAATCCTTCCGGTTCCTTGGCTGTTTTTATCCATTTCATTCCAAACGCTGTAGAATGAGGCGTGCTGGGCAAGGATTGTAACTGCAACGGTCAATTCGGTCCCCAGGGGTTCGTAAGGACCGCAAGCTTTGAGCTGATTCGAAACGCTCCCCGGGAGAGTTCGAATGGGTTCGAAAGGATCGTGGAGTCCCGCGGGGCTGCGTGACAGCGACCGTTGGACGGTCGACGCGATGGACCTCCACAAACAACTTATCCATATCGACGTCCCGAATCGTGGCGTGACTCGTTGTAGTCAGCCGTGGTTCGATGCCTGCTCTTGAGTTGGCGGACGGAAGAGTCATCCCTCCAAACGTTACCCGTTTTTCGAAGAAGCACAGATTACCTATGGCAAGCAATCAAAGTGTTTGGGGAATCGAGATTGGCCAAACCGCGCTCAAGGCGCTTCGATGTAGCCTCGTCGATGGCGAGGTTGTGGCCGATGCATTCGACTACATCGAGTACCCCAAGATTCTCAGCCAGCCCGAAGCGGTGGCAGAGGAACTGATCGCCGATGCTCTCCAGCAACTGCTTGAGCGCAACGACGCGATCAACGAAAAGGTTTGCATCAGCGTGCCAGGCCAAAGTGGTCTGGCCAAGTTCTTCAAGCCCCCGCCGGTCGAGGTCAAGAAGGTTGCTGACATCGTTCGTTATGAAGCGCGGCAGCAGATCCCGTTTGATCTCGCGGATGTGATCTGGGACTTCCAGATGATGCCGGGCAGCATGATCGAGGAAGGTTATGCGCTGGAGAGCGAGGTCGGGTTGTTTGCGATGAAACGCGAGCAGGCCTACCGTCAGCTGGCACCCTTTGACGATTCTGATATCGAAGTCGATGTCGTTCAGCTCGCGCCGTTGGCCCTCTACAACATGGTCGCCTACGACCGCATGAACGAGCGTCTGGACGCGGATGTGTTTGATCCCGACGATCCGCCGCCTTCCAGCGTCATCCTTTCGATTGGTACCGACTCCAGCGACCTGATCGTGACCAATGGCTTCCGTATCTGGCAGCGAAGCATGCCGATCGGTGGTAACCACTTCACTCGCCAGTTGACGAAGGACTTGAAGTTGACCTTCGCCAAGGCGGAGCATTTGAAGCGGAACGCGCGCGAAGCAGTCGATCCTAAGCTGATCTTCCAGACGATGCGGCCGGTCTTCAATGACTTGGTGACCGAGGTTCAGCGATCGATTGGTTTCTTCCGCAGCATCGATAAGAAAGCGGAGATCGGGGAACTGTTGCTGACAGGCAACACGGTCAAAATGCCAGGCTTGGCAGCCTATCTGGGCAAGAACTTGGGCTTCGAAGTGCATGTCCTTGACCGGTTCAATCGTCTCACGGGCGATGATGTGTTGGGTATCCCAACCTTCCGTGACAACGCTCCCACCTTCGCGGTTTGCTACGGTCTTTGCCTTCAGGGACTTGGCGTCTCTCAAGTTCACGCCAGTTTGGTGCCTCGCGAGATCCTGACCGAACGGATGATTCGGGCCAAGAAGCCTTGGACGCTTGCCGGATTGGCCGCCTTGCTGATCGGGATGACCGGACACTACGCGTTCACCGAACGCAGTTGGGCGACTACCCACGATGACATGTGGGCCCAGCCCATGAGTCAGGTCGACCAGATGAAGCAGTACCGTGATTCGCAAGTCAGTGAGGATGACAAGCTAAACTCGCAACTGACCTATCTGAATGTGATGGGCAAAGAGGTGGCTGGAAACGCGGAGCGACGACTGAAATGGTTGGAGATCATCAAAGCGGTCAATAACGCGGTTCCTCGCGTCGCCTACCCCGATGGCAAGGCTCCGAGTCCGAAAGAGTTGCCACTCGACCAGCGCAAGGACATCCACATCACGCAGGTCGACACGAAGTACTACGCCGAGTTGCAAGATTGGTGGTCCGATACATTGGCGAAACGCTATCGCGAGGAGATGCGTAACTGGGCTCGAATCACAAAGAATCCGATCGATGAAGAAGCGTTGACTGCCGAGACGGGACCGCAAGGTCCGGGATGGGTAATCGAGATGGCCTGTCATCACAACTACAACAACGATTCCATCGAGAATCGCGGTCTGATCGGTAGCGACCATGTGCGGAAGTACATGACGACCAGCTTCATGAGCAAACAGGTCAAGCTGCCGATTGGCGGCGGACTGGAGGAGACATTCAGTTTGGAAGAAATGGGCATCTCCTACCCATTGATGCTGGACGACAACAAAGCCAAGGTCAAGCAAGTTCCGAATCCAGATTTTGACCCCGAAGTGATGGCAAGCATCGCCTCGGGTGATCCGACAGCTCCGGAAGTGGACACGGTCGAGCCACCCTACCTGGAAGTGCCTCGGTTGGACTTCATTTTCCAAATGGTTTGGCAGGAAACGGTCCTGAGTGACCGCTTGGCGGCCAAAGAAGAACAGCGAAAATTGGCGGCAGAACAGGCTGCTTTGGATGCCGAAGCGGAAGGTGTCGAGCCCCCTGCCCAGTAGACGAGCTGAATAGACGCAGTCGACGAGCTGAATAGACGCAGTCGACGAGCTGAATCGACCCAGCTGACTCGACACCCACGAATGGCATACCGCCGAATATTTTTCTAATGAACTTCGATTTCGATCGTTCTACTCATACACATCGCCCCCGAATCAAAGTGACGTCATGGATCAACTGAAGACTCAGCTCGCCGTTGCGGTGAAGTACGGTTTTTGGATCTCGAGTGCCTTGGTGCTGCTCGTTTCTCTGGGCATTTGGTACATGACCACGTCGTCGCTCGATGACGAGAATCAGAAGCAGACCCAGAAGATCAATTCCTCGATCAGCACGGTCCGATCGGTGCAGGGAGAGTTGTCGGATCTTCCGAACGATCTTTCGCATGAAAAAATGGAAGAGCTGATCTCGCAGCGTCAGGAGGAAGTCCTGACATCGTGGGAGGATCTTTACGATCGTCAGAAAGATATCCTTGTCTGGCCGACAGGTATCTTCAATCAAGAGCTTGTCGACGAGTACAAAGACAAGGTTCCGATCGAAACATTCATTGAGTTTCCGACGGAAGAAGCAGACGAGCTTGAAACGACACTGCGTAGGCAGTACGCGACCTACATCAAGAACGTCCTGCCCACGATCGCTGAGATAGCGAAGACCGAGTGGACCGCCGAATTCGAAAGTTCAAGTTCGATCAGCGCGGGCATGATGGATGGCATGGGGATGAGCATGGGCGGGTTCACTCGTCCTGGTGCCGACGTCGACATCACGGGGGAATCTGGCGGACCGTTGGTGGAATGGGATTCCGGGAGTCAGTCAGCTGTGCTCAAGGACCTCTTTCCCTGGCGAGGCTCGCTCCCCTCGACACTCGACGTCTACTACTCTCAAGAAAACCTTTGGATCCTGCGGCAGTTGTTGGCCATCGTTGCAGAGGTCAATGGTGAGGCACGTCAGCCCTACCAAGCCAAGATTCACCAGATTACCCGGATTGGAATTGGCCGTTCGGTCAAGACAGACGCGGGTTACATTTCCAAGCCAGGCCAGGGTTCCGTTGGTGGAATGATGGGCATGGGCGGCATGGACGAAATGGGCATGGATGGCATGGATGAAATGAGCATGGGCGGCTTTGATATGGACGAGGGCATGGGCGGAGCCACCGTCGAAGCCGTCGATCCCGCTGACAACCGATACCTGAACGGCTTGCTCGAGCCAATTGATGGTTCGTCCCTGAGGTCGGCATTGACAAGCAACAGTCCAAGCGATGCCAGCGTCGCGGTTGCCAAACGCGTCCCCGTCATGTTGAGTCTGAACATGGACCAGCGTGCCGTTCACGAATTGGTCGCGATTTGTGGAAGTGCGGACCTGATGGTGGAAGTAAGTCAAGTTCGCGTGCTTCCCAAGAATGCATCCAGTGGCGGCATGGGAGGCATGGGCGGCATGGATATGGGCATGGACGACGAGGGCATGGGCATGGAAATGGGCATGGGTGGCATGGGTGGTATGGGCGGAGGCATGACGAGAATGCCTGGTTCAGACGAGGTGGAGGAATTCCCACTCGACATGTCGGTGGAAATCTATGGCATTATCAATATCTACAATCCTCCCGATCCCGTGAAATTAGGGGTCGAGCAAGTCGACCAAGACACCGTGATCGATGGCGAGTCGATGAGTGGAGAAGCGGTCGCCGACACGACGCCAGTTCCTGTAACTCCAGATCCGGTTCCGACGACACCTGCTGTTCCGACGGCACCCGAACCAGAGACGCCTCCCGCCGATCCATCGACACCAGATACCACCACTCCGGACGGAACGGCGCCCGAGGGAACCACTCCGGATGGAACCACTCCGGATGGAACGGCGCCGACCGAAGAGGGTGCGGTACCGCCGGTTGCGGCGAGTGGCATTTCGCCAACGCCCGCGATTTTGCCGACCCAACCTTAAGCTGAATTGGAACTCACGTTCCATTTTTTTGAACACTGCTCACTTCGCATACTCCTCACCCGACTTCAATCGATCCGACAGAGGGACGCTCGCATGGACACCGATAAAATCAAAGACTTCTTGCTTTACAATTTCGAGAAGATGATTTTGGTCGTGGTGATCTTGGCTGCTGGCTATTTGATCTACGCTGGCACCGCGAAACCGATTTTCACTGCCGACAACGACCCGGATCGCCTGGAAACTCAGGCCAAGCAGGTGCGGTCGGATATCGATATCGATCACAACGAGAACATCATCCCGGAACGGATTCCAACCTTCGACATTCTGGCGGCCACCGAAGTCACGAAGAAGCCGATCGATATTTCTCCCTACAAGCCACCGCAGATCTGGGGGCCTCAGGGGCCAGATGGGCAGCGAATTCAACGACAAGATCCGTTGCTTTTGCCGCCGTCCGATTTGCGTCTCGCCTCCGTCGCCACCGTCATCGCGATTCGCGAGGACAAGCGAAACCCTGGCTATGCGTTGGCAGATCTGGAGGATGCAGATCCCGTTGAGAAGGTTGTGAAGAAGGTTCGCCGCCCGCGACGCCCGCGACGTAACATGATGGACGAGATGGGCATGGACATGGAGGAGGGAATGGAATCCGAAATGGACATGGACATGATGATGGGCGGCATGGACATGAGCATGATGGAGGGAATGGAAGGCAGCATGAGTGCTGGTTCTGGTCGTAGGCTCGATAGCAAGTTCGACTTTGGATATCGTCCGAAGGCGACCGAAGACGGACGCGAGCCGATTCCGTCGGTGGGACGTTTCATCGCCGGAACCGCCGTTGTGCCGCACAAGGAGTTGTACGAAGCCTACGAACTTGCGCTGCGTGACAACGATCAATACGACCCGCGTCGTGACACGCCGTTCTACTACGACCTCGAAGTTCAACGGGCAGATGTCACCGAGAAACCAGTTGACCAACTTGTTGAAGCAGACTGGGTGAAACTGCCTTGGAACCGCGACCTCTACACACAGCTTGGTGCGCTTCGGTGGTCGGGATTCGCGCCCGAAATCGTGCCTGGAGATTACCGGGATGAAGCTTTAACCACTTGGATTCCGCCCGTCTTGCTCGACGATTATCGGCCGTTTGCGACCCATCCAATGATCCCGATGGTTCCTCACAAGGAACTCAAGGCTCAATTGGGGATCGACACGATCGAAGATGATCCGATGGAGTTCAGTATTGACGGTGCTGAAGGCCTTGACCTCGTCGTTCCCGGCGAGCGAGGTGGAGGACTCTCCGGCGGCGGAGGTTACGAAATGGACATGGACATGGGCATGGACATGGAGGAAGGCATGGACGGCATGATGATGGGCATGGGAATGGCCATGATGGGACGCAGCATCGAAGCCGATCCAGTCGACTACAAGCTGATTCGTTTTTACGACTTTGCTGGCTTCAAGTCGTCGCCCAAGAAAGGACACAACTACGTCTATCGAATTCGGTACGCGGTCAATGATCCAAACTTCCCCTTCTTGCAGACCTTGCAGCCAAAAATCAGTAGCTTGGCCCCGGAAGCAGAGAAGCGTGTGCAAACGTTGATGGCTCAAGCGAAGAAGTCGAATTCACGAAAGAACCTTTTCAAACGCTGGAGCGATTGGAGTCAGCCGTCGGCACCCGCCGCGTTGCCTGACCTGGAGCAGTACTTTGTGGGGCCTGTGAAGCGTGGCACGGTGAATACATGGTCGGTCGGAGGTAAAGAGGTTGGTTACTCACGCGAACAGCCGAAGGCGAAAATGATCGCCTCGCAATTCGATCCAACGACTGGCGCACGCATTCCAATGACGCTGGATGTATTCGAGGGAACGGTTCTGAGCAAGAAAATGGAGACCGCCGATGTGATCGATCCGATTACGTTGAGTGTCAAGAAACTTCCCGAGGCTGAAATCCTCAGCGCCACGACTGTGGTCGATATCGATGGAGGCGTTCCTCTCAAAATCACGGAGGAACTTTCCGAGCCCGGCATGATGCTGTTGTTCGACCAAGATGGAAGACTCCACCTCAACGATGAAGTGGGTGACCAAGAGTCGTATCGTATCTATTCGTTTGCGGACGAACGGGGCGAGTAGTCTTCGCAGATCAGGCGGGTGCGACTCGCCTCAGTCAGGCAAAGCCAACGCTTTCATCAACCGACACGCATGAGCCCGATGTTCCCACATCGGGCTTTTTTTCTGGCGATGCTCGAACAACGCCTCGCCACGTGGGAATTCGGTGAGCAACGTGCAAATGGGTTCGCCTTTTTGAATCAGCGTTCCGTCTTCGGGGATGTCTTGGACTCTGCTCTGTCCCCCCAATGCAAGTTCAGCTCGGGCAAGCTGAAACTTCACCAAACGGCGGGCGAAGAGGACCCGTTTGATGAGGGACGGCGCATTGGGTCTTGGGGAGCAGAGGGATGGTTCAAGAGGCTGTCCTTCAATCGCGTCGACATGGCATCCGAATAGCGATCGTTCGCCCTTGCCAATCAAAGCCTTTTCCAAGGCTTCACAGGATCCGCTCCAGCGTGGATTGAACTCCAGGAGCCAGGGGTCACCGCGGCGGTCGATCACAAGGTCGGCATTGATCAATCCGCGGATCCCCGTTTCGGCGGCGACCAAGGCCCCAAGATCGCTGATTTTCTTCATCAAGGACGGAGAGACGGGGACCGGTCCGACCGAGCCCCGATAAACGAACGGGCGGCTCCGCAGACGCGTGAACAGCGACCTGCAGATCCCGAGCAATTTTGCATCGTGGTCATGAATGAGAAAGGTGGCGCCGATGACGCGGCCGCCAACCCAACGCTGGATTCGATCGGGAGCAGAAGGTTCGCAGGCCTCGCCACTGCCATCGGCGCTGAACCACTCGACGCCAAGGCCACCACTGCTGTTCCTCTTTTTTCGCAGCCACCGTCCAGACTCGGCGGCGCTCTTCTCTGGCGACCGCGTCTCTGGGTAGCGCATGCCTGCCGCCTCAGCCAACCTGGCAAGCCAGCGATCGTCCTGCCAAAACTGCGGGGGCAGCGTCGCGCCAAGCGGTGGACAGTGTGCTTGGATCCGATCGGCGGCATTCCGCCACTCATTCAGCCCGCTGACAACCAACGAAGGCACTCCCGCGCAGCTGGCTTGCAGGCTTGATCGCTGCGAATCGTCGTCCAAGCGAAAGAAGTGTTCGCATGCCTCACGGGTGTCGATGTCCCCGAACAGATCGACTCCGGTGACGCGAAATCCGGCCCGTTGCGCAGATTGGGCGGCCGCCCTCACAGAAGCCCCGATCAATACGACGCGGCGTGGGGCTGATTCGATCCGTTTTGGGGCGTCGTTGGGCTCGGCGGGTGGTTGCATCGGCGGTGGGGTTTGCTAATTTCTTCGGCTCAGGACTCTCCCTCCACGATCCACCTGATTAGCGGCAACGCGAGGCAACAAGAGAATAGGGGGACGGAGTCGATTACCGCTCGCTTCCTACCTTTACCATTTTGTTGCTCGCGCCCAAGGGCGGGTTGCGGTATCGGCCTCAGAAGCTGTCCCTTTCAATTCCCTCAATACACAGGTTCCCTCATGCATTTCTACGTCGGTGAAGCACTGGTCGGTGATGGCAACGAAGTCGCACACATTGACTTGATGATTGGCAGCAAGGACGGACCCGTCGGCGTCGCGTTTGCCAACGCTCTGTCCACTCAGAGCGACGGCCACACCAACTTGTTGGCCGTTTTGGAGCCAAATGTTGCCGTCAAGCCTTCGACCGTGATGATCACCAAGGTCACGTTGAAGGGTTTCAAGCAAGTCGTTCAGATGTTCGGACCTGCACAGGCTGCGGTTGCGAAAGCTGTCGCAGATGCTGTTGGTGAAGGCATCATCCCACAGGACCAAGCAGAAGATCTCGTCTGCGTCTGCGGTGTGTTCATTCACCCTGCTGCCGAAGACGACGAGAAGATCTACAACTACAACTACGAAGCGGTCAAGCAGTCGATCGTCAACGCTATGGGCGGCAAGCCCACAGCCGCCGAAATGGTTGCCAAGAAAGACTCGGCTGCCCACCCTTTCAAGGGCTTCTAAAAAGCCGATTCCGCATTAGGAATTGTTCACGAAGCTTTCCGGTGACTTGCGCCGGAAAGCTTTTTTTGTATCCGCTGTGTTGCGAGCAGAACTTAAGATCCTGGCATGACTCAACGAATTCTCATCCAATTGGACAGCGACCCTCAACCCAGTTCCTTCGACTCTGTCGTCGCGATCGATGCCGGTGTCGAGCACTTGTTGCGGTACGGTGGGGTTCAAGTCACCAGCTTCGTCCCGCTCGTACACGGCGCGATGTTCACGCGTGGTGGGGATGACCTTCGACACACGGCGATTTTTATCGGCGGATCGGATGTGGACGTTGCGGAACGATTGTTGGATGCCTGCCGCGACGCATTTTTTGGTCCCGTGCGAGTCTCGTTGATGCTGGACGCAAACGGATGCAACACGACCGCATCGGCGGCCGTCGTTGCGGCCGGGCGCCATGTCGATCTTCAGAACGCGAAGGCGGTTGTGCTTGGAGGCACGGGGCCGGTGGGGCGACGGGTCGCGCAGTTGCTCGCCAGCGATGGTGCCGATGTGACGTTGACGAGTCGTTCTCTGGCGAGAGCGAAGTCCGCGGCCGAGGAGATCGCTGCGAAAGTCGACCAAGGACAACTACGACCCTTTGCCGTCGCCAATTCCAACAGGGTGGGCGAAGTCCTGGCCGAGGCCCAGATCGTGATCGGTTGTGGTGCGGCCGGAGCCGAATTGGTCGATGAAGCGACGTTGTCGGGCCTCGCGAACTTGAAAGTCGCGATCGATTTGAATGCCGTGCCACCTGCTGGACTCGGTGGACTTGGCGTGATGGACAAGGCGACTCCGCTCGGAAGCGGTGTTGGATACGGAGCGATCGGCGTCGGCGGTTTGAAGATGAAGACGCATCGTGCGGCGATCGAGTCTCTGTTCACCGCCAACGATCGCGTCCTGGATGCGACAGAAATCTACGCGATCGCCAAGTCGATCGGCTAGTTCGTCCGCTGAATTCAAGCCGAGGGTGAGCCGGGATCGGATGGACCCGATGGTGGTCCAGGCTGTGTTCCGGGCTGCCCTACTGGCGTTCCGGCTTGCTGCGTTGGCATTCCGGCTTGCTGTGTTGGCATTCCGGCTTGCTGTGTTGGTGACGAACTCCCCTGTCCCGCATTAGCGCTCGGTTGCCCTTGCTGTGGTTCCGGTTGACCAGGTTGGGGACCTGGCGTGGGTGCTTGGACCATTCTCGGGTCATCGAGCGGTTGGTTGGTCATCAACAGGTAGGCTGTGGCAAACATCAGGTTGGTGAGCGGTTGGGTGATCAATAGTCCGACGTAGCAAAGGGACGTTCCCACTGTTGATAGGACCATGGCGATCACCAGCAGGAGCACGGAGGTCAGTTTATTGGCCATGCTGATTTGGTAGGCAGCTCGGATCGAGCCGAGGGCTGACGTTTGACCGTCGCTGACGACGAACATCCAACTCCAAAGCAGCCAATAGGCGACCATGCTGGCGGCGACCCCGATGATCATGCCGATTCCGACCACCAGCGCCGCGACGCCCTGGTTTCCACTCAGCGAGGCCAAAGCGGCTGCTAAACCAGCGAAGATGCCAAACACCGTGGCTGCCGCCAGGAACATGAACACGCCACCGACGATGAATCGCACCACGACGCCGAGTGGAGGGAACAATTCCATCAGTGGCGAAGGGCTATTGCGTGCGACGGCGATTGCGTTGCGCGCCAGGCCGACGCTGATGTACGCGCTGAAGAAAAATATCAACGGAAGCCCCAGCAGCATTCCAATGGCGAAGATCTGTTCACCACCCGCGTCGGCAATCGCAGCCAGCACAAGAAACGGAATGACGAACACCGCGAAGGTCACCAACATGACGAGCAAGAACGCGACCAGCAGTGTCCCCCATCGAGCTCCGAAGATGGAAATCGTGACGGACACGACTTCCTCCACCGAACGGGGGACGATTCGAAGCTCGCCCACTGCGGCAACCGGCGTCGGATTGTAGGAAGGTCGATAGGGGTTCATTCCCGGCGTGGCTGCCATGCCAGATTCCAACGGTGAGCTGAATGGGTTCGCATTGGGCTCCGAAGAACTTGCCGGGTCGACCGCTCCCCCTGACATCGGCGTCGTGTAAGCCATGTTGGGTTGGCCAGTGTTGGGTTGGCCAGTGTTGGGTTGGCCAGTGTTGGG
>JBPCVD010000408.1:0-10038 GCA_051010815.1 Rubripirellula sp. | reverse complement strand
CGGTTGTATCCCGTGGCGACCTGCTGCGAGAGACTCGGGTTGGGCAACAGATCACCGGCCAGTTGCTCCCTCGTAAACTGGTCAAACGGCAGGTCATCATTGAACGCGTCGATCACGTAATCGCGATAGGGCGACACGTTGTGGTCTTGATCGCCGTGGTAGCCTACCGTGTCGGCGTAACGAACGAGGTCGAGCCAGTAGATCGCCATCCGCTCTCCGAAGGCAGGCGAGGCCAACAACCGATCGACCAACTTGCGGTACGCTCGCGGGCTTGCGTCGGACTTGAATTCCTCGATCTGTTGCGGTGTTGGAGGCAAGCCTGTCAGGTCGAAGCAGAGTCTTCGGACCAGCGTGTGCGTGTCTGCATCCGGTGATGGTTTAGAAATTGTCTTGGGCAACTTGGCGATCACGAATTGGTCGAGAGGGTCTAAGGCCCATGCATCATCAACGGTGGGTGTGACCTGTGGTTTGGGATCGACGTAAGCCCAATAAGGCTCATACACGGCGCCCTCGTCGACCCAGCGTTTGAGCAATTCGATTTGTGGTTCAGTCAGGCGTTTACCCGACTCCGGTGGGGGCATCAGTAGGTCAGGGTCGTCCGACAAGATCCTCGCAATCAACTCGCTTTCGGTACTGTCGCCCGGTTCAATTGCGATCGCCTCGACATCCAAACGCAAATCCGCTTCGCGATGCGCAGCATCGGGTCCGTGACAGAAGAAGCAGGCGTCCGAGAGCAGAGGGCGAACATCACGATTGAACGAAATCGGCTCCTCACTCGAAGCGGATCCATCAAGGTTGATCGCGGTGACAATACAAAGGACGATGAAGATTCGGCCACGCATGACAAATCGTTGCGGGTGGGTGAAGGAGTTGCGAAACCGACAGTTTAACCCGCCGATCCGTTTGAGCGATTGAGATCGTAAGACTCAGCTGTACTTCTTTGGCTGAGGATTCCAAAGGATCGCGGCGAATTGTCATTCTTCGCCGGGCGGAAGGTGCTGGTCGAGCCACGCAAGGATGCTGCGACTGCCGTTTTTCCGGGGATCCGTCGCGGGAGAGAACTCATGCACGACGTGCAGTGATTTCAGCCGCGATGCGAGGTGTTCGCCAAAGAATGCGTGATGAATGAGCTTTCCGGTCGTGGCCGATTCTGGCAGCGGTATCCCTTCGTTTGCGCCAGAGTAGATCAGCAGCGTCGGTGGATCGTCCGCGCTAGCGTGGGTGACTGGCGAAGTTTCCACGATGCGACGTCGCACCTCGCTGCGGTTGCTGTCCGTGACAGGGGCGCCAAACATCTTTGGAAAGCTGCCGTGAATGTGTTTTGGGCCTCCCATGTTGGGGGTGATCCACTCTGGATCAAGATTGGTGGGGCCATTGATTGGCACCAGGCATTGAACGCGCGTGGACTGCCGTTCGATGGGATCGTCGCTGGAGGGATTCGCCATGTCGTTGTGGTATCCGATCCACAAGGTGATCACGGCGCCGGCGGAACTGCCACTGACCGCGATGCGATCCGTATTCAAATTCCAACGATCCCCATTCGCTCTCAAATATTGGATCAGTCGGGCTGCGTCATGCATGGGTATCGGACTGAGGGTCTCCGCGCCGTCCACAAATCGATAATTGCCAGAGACGACCGCATATCCGTGCTCGAGGTAAGGCCGGGCGTCAAAGCTACGCTTGTCACCTGCGACGAATCCGCCACCGTGAAAATAGACGAGCAATGGAAAGGGGGCAGTCGCATGATCAGAAGATTCTGGCAAGTAGACGTCGAAACGGTTTCGGGGGTGAGGCCCGTAAGCGACGTCTTCGTCGGACGGCTTCGTACGCTTCGCAGCATCACGGCGCTCCGTCTTCGAGGTGGCTTCGCGTTCTGACTTGATTCGATCTCGGTAGCTGATCGCCTCCTTCTGCGTGAGCACACCATCGCCATCCGTATCTGCCTGCGGGAATCGCTTCAGCCAAGTTGCCAACCTGTCATCGGTCGTAGACGTGGGTGGTTGCGATGCGGCGGCAACGCAAACGCAGACCATCGAAAGCAAGGTTGCAGTTCGCGAGATCATGGCTTCAGCTGGTAAACGAGGAATTGTCGAGTGCCGCCAGGCGGTAGCAACGTTACGCAATCTCCAGTCCGCGAACTCCCTCCGCGGTGCTGCTACCAAACGCATCGATCTCTAAACCCATGCGTTGAGCAAGCGAGACGTAGAGGTTTGCGAGCGGCGTGTTGCTCTTCGAATCGTGAGCGACATGTTGTCCATGTTTGTAGCCACCACCTGCCAAAATGATCGGCAGATTATGCCAGTCGTGAGCGCTGGCATTGCCGAGATTCGAGCCGAACAAAACGGCGGTATGGTCCAGCAAGGGACGGCCATTTTCGTCGATGCCGCTGAGTTTGGTGAGAAACTCGTTGAACGCGATAAATTCCGCCTCTTCGATCATCTTTAGTTCGCTGATCTTCTTGGGATCCTTCCCATGATGCGATAAGCCGTGCCAGTCACTGCTGACTCCAGGCACGACCGGAACCGAGTTCATGCCGCTCAATTGAAAGGTAACCGTACGAGTTGAGTCCGTTTGCAGTGCCAGTGCGATCATGTCGTATAGCAGACGCTGTTTTGCGATCGCATCGTTGCGATCGGATACGTCCTGCGGCTCGACTGCGTTGACCTTCGGCTTCGGTCGACGCACCCAACCTTCGGATTGCTGAAGACGCGTCTCCAAATCACGGACGGCTGATAAGTACTCGTCGAGTTTACGTCGATCGCGCACGCCCAACTGCGACTCCAGCTCGCGCGCACGCCCACCCACCGAATCGAGAATGCTTCGCCCTCGTTTGAGAGACCGTATTTCGGCTTCCATCTCCGCCTCAGTGCCCTCGATGAACAGTGCCTTGAACAGCTTGGAGGGGCTGGTCATCGCCGGAATCTCGACGCCGTTGGAAGTCCATGACATGGAACGGCCACTGGTCGACAGTGCCAGGTAGGGGTACCGGGTTTGGATCCCAATCTGATTCGCGATCTGCTGGTCCAACGAGATCGTGTTTCGGAATCCAGCCAGACCCGGGCGCTGCGCCGAGGTCAACCAAGTCAGTTCGGATGCGTGACCACTGTTGCCCTGTTGTTCGGGATGGCTGAGGCCCGAAAAGACGGTGAAGTTGTCGCGGTGTTCGGCAAGTTGTTGCAGATAGGGCGTCAGTTCATATTCGCGGCCTTCCTGCCCCGGGAAAAGGAAGGGGCCGTGAAAACCGAGCGTGGCGCACATCGCAACGAAGCGTTTCGGCGACGCGTCTTCGTCCGTCGCGCCGAGAACACGTTGTCCCAAGGACGGCCCCATGGCCTCCAGAAAAGGCAGCGACACAGCGGCAGCGCCTGAGCCACGCAAGAAGTGTCGGCGAGTGAGTGGTTTGCTGGAAATTCGCATGGGCAGTTCTGTCTCAAAATCTTCGATGTTCGTCGTCTATTTTCGGCGGAATGCGTCGCTGGTCACGATCAGCTCGATCAGATTTTTGACGCCATGTCCTTCCTGTTTGGATTGCTCGACCAATCGATTCACCAGGTCGCGGTCAGAGAATCCCATCTCGCGTCCAGTCGCGAAGGTCAGCAATTTTGTGGTCAGCATCTCAGCGAGAAGATCTTCGTTATCTGCCAAGAGCCGGCGAAACTCAAGGAAACCATCGAATTTCTTTCCGTTCTGCAGCTCGCCGCTAGCGTCGACGTCAGGCCCCAAACGATATCGAACGTTCCGACCGCTGATTTGCACATCCACGCGATCGCCCTCACCGAGACTCCGGAAACGTTCTCGCCAACCGCCAATCGGATTGAAGGATTCCAGGGCAAAACCAGGCGGATCAATCATTGCGTGGCAGTTGCGACAGCTGTCGAGGTCGCGATGCTTGGCGAGTAATTCACGTAAGGTGGACGCCCCACGGATATCTGGTTCGACTCCCGCAACACCCGGCGGTGGCGGCGGTGGCGGATTGCCCAAAATGCGTTCAGTCACGAAAACGCCGCGTACCACTGGCGATGTGTTCGTTCCGTTCGCGGAGACCTTCATCAAACTCGCCTGCCCCAGCAGCCCGCCGCGCACGCCGTCGTCAGTGATCGGAACTTCGCGCAGTTCCGGTCCGTCGATGCCTTCGATTCCATAATGCACCGCCAGTCGGTTGTTCAACATCGCGAATGGAGGCTGGATCAGATCTCGGACGCGACGGTTTTCGCGCACGACCTTGGTGACGAATTGACGCGTCTCCTCGAGCATCGAGTACTGAAGGAAACGATCGAACTCGGGGAATAGATTTCGATCGGGACTTGTGAAGTCGATGTCACGCAGGTTCAGCCATGCATCGGTGAAGTCGACGATGAACCTGTCGTTGCGCGGATCGCTTAGCAAGCGTTGCGTTTGTTTTAGGAGGAGATCACGGTCTTTCGATAGTTCGCCTGATTCTGCTGCGGCGAGCAGTTCAGCATCGGGCGCCGTGCGAGTGAGAAAATAGGAGAGTCGAGATGCCAGGGCATAATCGTCAAGCCAGCCGGCAGGTTCTTGTAGAAAGAGAAAGTCTGGTGAGCAAAAGATGGCGGCAACGGCGGACTTCAAGGCCTCCTCGACTTCGGCCCCTTCCGTTCGTTGCTGATTGAACAGTTCGACGTATCGATTGATCTGGGTCGGCGTCGCGGGCCTTCGAAATGCGAGGCTTGCCAATCGCTGAAGCGTGCGACGTGCGTCTTGCTCCGGAGCATCGGAAACGATTTCAAACTTAGGTTGATACCAAGACTTTGTCTTATGACTTGCATGGGCCGGTTCGATCTCACGACGATCAATTTCATCAAAGATGAGGACATGCCCACGTGACGGAAACTCTTCGACGATTGGTCCCTCAATTTCAACGTGCTGAATCGCCAGTCCGGGACCGTCGTATCCATCTGGACCTTCCTTGCGAATGACGTTGTCGCGGTCGTTAATTCCCCAGGGAGTGATTTCGATCATGAATCGTTCGTCCATCCATGCTCTCAGTTCAATCGTCTGAGGCTGACCCGGACCGAAGGCGTAATAGCCGAAGGTTGGTTGGTCAACGCCGCGTTGAAAACTGGTGGCACCGATGGCGAAGGTTACGGGTGATTCTGATTGGTAGGCATAGCCGGTCACACGAATGTTGTAATAGCCGCTCTTCCTTGCGACCGCATCGCGCAACATGCCACTCGGATAACCGCCATCTTTAAAGAAGGCAACCGCTCCATCGTCGAGTTGTTTCCAAACCTTTCCGATGAACTGCTTGCCCTCACGTGTTTCAGCGTAGGAAACGCGGCGTGATGAAGGTTCAATCGGTGACGTCGTCTTGGCGATCGCCTTTTCCACGACCAAATCAATTGCATCGAGGTAACGCTGCAGCTGAACCATGGACAGCTGAAGTGATTCACCGACATTATCAAATTCACCAGTCCGGCCATCGGCGGGAAACATGCGTTCCAGGTCGATTTGCGTGCCGAACAAGTCATTCAAGGTGTTTTGATATTCACGACGGTTCAGGCGACGAAGTCCCGTTCCTTTGTGGATCGTGTGCGACTGCGAAAGAGGCTTCCCGAGTTGAGCGACGAACTTGGCCCGCTCTGCGTCGGTGGGTTGATCGGATTCGGAGGGGGGCATCTCACCGGACGCGACGCGATCGTAAATCCGTTCCCAAGCCGCCGTCATCGCACGGTCATCAAGATCGGGTGTGAGTCGATCGAGCGTTAGTCCGCCCTCTTCACTTCCCTCCGCATGGCAGTCGTTGCAGTATTGCGCAAAAAAAGGCTTCAACGCAGGGACGAATTCGCTGCCCGGTTTGACTCCAGATTCACCGCTAAATTCGTTGCCGATACCGGCCTTTGGCCAGCACGCGAAGGCAAACGCAAACAAGAGTGTCGAGCGCGTTCCACGCCAAGGCCGGAGGTGTACTGGCACTGATCGCAGTTGTTTGGGAAGGAACACAGGCATGAGGGAAGTGGCGCGTGCGAGAGCTGGCGGGTGCGAACAAGGAAGGGGCGGGAAATCTGGCAGGGAGCGAAGCTCGCGGAGGGGTTATCAATAGATCGAGCGATGTCGGGGAGAGAGCCTCCATGATAGTTCATGAGACGTTCACCGCCGCCAGACTGGTCGCATGATTCAGGCTTGGAAAGAAGGGCTTGGCAAGGCCTGGGCTAAGGTCTTTGCCCTCGAGCAACGCGATTGATACCGTTGGCGGTCATTTCACTAGCTTGCTGCCACGTGGCAGCCCCATCGCTGCTGAAAAACATTTTGCCGGGCCAACTGGTACTGATCACCCGTGTTCCGTCGGTCCATTTGGGGGAACCGCGAAACTTGCGGGTGTCGGTCTGCCACGTGACACCATCGACTGAGGAATGTGTCGAAGATCCACCGCCACAGAGAAACTGTGTTCCGTCGTGAATGACCCAAGTCAGGTGATCTTCTGGGTTCGCACCTGTCGACATCCAGTGCTGCCCATCGGTGGAGACAGAGCGAGTACCTTTCCCGACCACCACAAACTTTTTGTTCGCGAAGGCGAGTCCCCGAATGTTGGGAATGTCAAAGGTGATATGTTCGATTGATTCTCCATCGCTGGTAACAGCAATCCACGCTTCGCTTTGTCCGCCGTGATTGCCGGTGATCACAAACCTTCCGTTCCCGAAAGCCCCTTGTCGGAAGTGAGTGCATCGCTTGTCTGTCAGTACAGCGCCTTGGTTCCAAAGCTCGCCATCGGCTGACCAGTAAAGTTGTCGTTTGGGGCCACCCACCACAAAACGTTGCTGACCGAAGACGACTGGATTGATGCGGCTTGGGGCTTTCCAAGTTTCTCGCCATTCGCGACCGTCTTCGGAGATCAGGACATGCCCACCAGCGGTCTTTCCACCTCCCCCGCCACCGACGGCGACGAATATGTTCATCGCGTAAACGAGTCCCATCAGGTTGTTCGAGTCGTCTTTGCCCGGCTGCGACCATTCAGCGGTTATCTTCCAATTCAGTCCGTCGGTGGATGTCATTCTCCGACCGCCATATCCGACGGCAACCCACACATCCGATTCGGCTTTCGAATCGGCGTCGGAAACACCACTCGTCGATGGTGCGTTCAAGGACTCTTGCGCGGAACTGAACTTGGCGTTGCCCCAGAGGCATGATGCGACTATCAGGCATGTGAACGCGCAATCGATCCAATCGCGATGCCGTGCTACGTACACCGCACGATGTGAATCACCATTCATCGTTGGCACCGATAGACGAACGCAGGAGGTAGATTCTTCCAAACGGTATGACTTCGTTCCACGGATGAAAACGTATCTTGCAGGCGTCGCTTGAATCGGATTCCGGCGGGCAGAATGACACCTTGCCAATAGGCGAACGTAGCGAATTTTCCATCGGGAGCCATGACGGCGAGCATCGTTTCCATGATCTCGGCTTGCAATGATTCTGGAAAGGAAGCCCACGGCAAACCGCAGATAATCGCGTCGACCTGGCCAATCGATTCACGCTCACACAATTCGGCCACGTTGGTCACGCTGTCTTCATAGACCGTCACCGTCGGACACCGTTCACGGGTCGCGGCAACCATGTCGGCGGAACGCTCGATCGCGAAGAACTTTGCGTCTGGGTGCAGTCGCTCCACCACCGCTTCGGTGAAAACACCGGTGCCGGGTCCGAACTCGACTGCGTTTCGGATGTGCTCCCAATCAAACCAATCGACCATCGCATTCACCAGCCCGGGGCTACTCGGCGCGATGGCCCCCACTTGGTTGGGGTGACGCACAAAATTTTTCAGGAAGGTTGTGGTTTCGCCCATGTATGTCGACTGGAAAGGTTCCAGACGCCGAAACGCTGGCCCGGGGAATTCGAAAGTGGAATACAAACTGAAAACACAGGGTATCGGATTCGAGCCGTAGCGTGAGGTACCATGCTGAGATGCAAGTGCCTAACAGCAGCCACCGGCGAAGCGTCGGGGCTAACATGACGCCCATGATTGACGTGGTTTTTCTGTTGATCATCTTCTTTCTTGTCTCCAGTCACCTGGCGAGGCAGGAGAATCGATTGCCGCTGGACTTGCCCGTTGCGTCCACGTTTGACCCCACTGACCCGGAAAAGGCGCCGCTGACAATCAGCGTGGATGATCAGGCCAATTGGCTGGTCTCGGGTGACGTCGTTGACCTGAAGACCCTGAGGCTGATCCTGGCCGATCTCCGTACTCGGATGGGGGCAGAAGCGGCGATTCGAATTCGGACCGATGGTGCCGTGCAGTATCAGTACGTGGAACCAGTGCTGCGGGAGGCCGCGTTGGCTGGTGTCACGGATGCCGCAATCGCCGTTCGAGAAGAGGTGACACGATGAGGCTGCCCAACATCTCCAGCAGCGAGTCGATGGAGCTGAAGATGACGCCCATGATTGACGTCGTCTTTTTGTTATTGGTGTTCTTCGTTTGGACCAGCAGTTTCGAGCTTCCGGAATTTGACCTGCCGAGCGCGATCGCAGAGCCACCGTCTGGTCGGGCGGAAGCCACCACCGACACACCTCCGGTGGAACCATTTGACGAGATTGTGATCCGGCTGACTCGACTCGATGCGCAGGATCGAATCGAGCTCAACGGACAAGCCGTTCGCGACTTTGAAGATTTGGAGACGCGACTCGCCGAGATCATTTCGCTCGGTATCCAACCTCCGGTCATCGTTGATCCCGATGATCAAATCACCATGAATTTTGCTGTGCGTGTCTATGATGCTGCTCGATCGGCCGGTGCCGATCGTGTCTTGTTCGCGGCGCAACCGGAGTGACGGATGTGGCGACTTAAACGGAATGGAACGCGGGCTTTGGCGATCGCCGTTGTCGTTCTCTCGGGAATGGGACGGTCCGTCTTGTCGGAGACCGCCTTCTCGGCTGCGGTGCAAAGGACGACGAACGATCGGGAAGCGGACTTGGTTCGTGCGCTGGTCGATGCGGCGAGGTTTGACGACGCTTTATCGCTCTGTCGCACAAAGTCCCGTGGTGCCGATCCTGAAGGCGACCAGCAAGCCAAATGGACGATCCGACAATCGGAAGTGCTGACGGCGAGACAGATGGCGAGCGATCGTTTTGACGAAGTTGAACTGGAGGTGGTGCAAGCGCCCGTACGCGCGCTGCTCGCCGCTTACCCGGACCATCGAAGAAGCAAGTTTCTGGAATCACAACTCCTCGCTTCACAGCGACAAGCTGCCTTCCACGCGGTGCTGCGAGCAGCGGTGTCGCCGGCCGATGATGACGTCAGAGAGATGGCTGCTCGGAAATTACTGAAGGCGATGAGCGATGTGCTGGATTTGGCTGGTCAAGTCCAAGATGCGCGAGCGCTGCTCGATACGAATCGAGATCCTGCGAGTATCCCATTGATCAAAGATATGGTGCGTCTGGAACAAACCCTGCAAGTCGATGCGGTCTCGTTGGCGCTGGTTCAGACGGAATTGTTCGACGAAGGCAGCGCGGACCGGATCGCGGCTGCTACGAAGGCTGAGCAAGCAGCAGACGATGCGATCGGGCGACTTCCCTTTGGCACTGCAGCGCGAAACGAAGTGGAACGCTTAAAAGTGGAAGCCATGTTTCGAGCGCAGCAGCTTGATCGCGCGGATCAGGCGTTCAGCGAACTGGCTCGTGCCATGGGTGAACCGATTCCGGCTAAATTGCTCTCGCTACTGATTCGACTCCGCCTTGCACAAGGTCGCGTCGATCAAGCGGGACAGTTGCTGTTGGAGTTTTTCGGCGCGCAACCAGAATCGGCTCCGCGATCCGAAGCGATGGATTTGGCGCGGCTTGAGTTTTTGCTGCGACGGAATGAACGTGATGGCGTCGGCAATTGGTTGGACGCGATTCAGCGACGTGGAGGTGCCTATGCACGCCGCAGAGCCGAAGCAGTGTCGCTGTCGCGTTTACGAGCCGGGAGTGACACCGAGGGCGGACCTTCTCTGGATCCATCCCTGATCGCAGCTCAAGGGCAAGACTGGTTGCGACGTGGCGAACCGGGACGGGCTGGCGACCTGCTTGCCGCCGCCGCCGCCG
>JBPCVD010000407.1:0-17793 GCA_051010815.1 Rubripirellula sp. | reverse complement strand
GGACAGCCGAGCGTGATCCGCATGACCTATTTCCTTGAGTGTCCAACCCTGAAAACGAGCCCGATCGATCGGAGTGTCACCGCCGGTCACCGGATTCGAGCCTCCCGAACCTGGCGTCGACTGGATTGAGCCCTGCGACCCACATCCGCTGATCAGCAGCGAGCATACGATCGCAAACATAACACCGTGTACAAACGAAATTCTCTGGTGTGGTCTTAAGGCCATGTTCGACCAATCAAACCGCATCTGTAACGCGGCAGGTTCAGGTGAACCACCGATGAGAACCGAGTCTAAGTCTTGGGCCACCGTGCGCTCACACGTTCGAGCCAATGCCTGGCAATCAGTTCGTGCCCCTGAGGAAGTGGATGCACGCCGTCCCAAATCCAATGTTCAGCGGGTGCGAGATCTACTGCAGAATCGAAGATTCCTTGCGTCTCGATTAGCACCGCACCGTAGTCTTTTGCGATCCGGGAAACGACGGCACCCAGTTTGTCAGTCGCTTCACGACGAGACCTCCATGACTGCTCATCTTTCAGCTTCCCTGACTGAAGCACAAACGGGGCAAGAAGAACGATTCTCAATTCAGCGTTCGCTTGGAGACTCACGTCGAGCAGGTGGCGATAATCAGACTCAAACGATTCCACTTGCACACCGCGACCGACGTCGTTCGTCCCGATCAAAATGCTCAGCAGATCAGGATGCATGTCGACCGCATCTTTTTGCCAGCGTTTGCGAAGATCGGCAACCGTATGCCCACTCATCCCTCGGTTGTAGAAATCAAGGCGTGCGTCGGCTAATTCGATTCCGAGACGAGCGGCAAGAAGGTAGACGTAACTGTGACCTAAAAAGTGATTTCGATCCCTCTCATTTCGACCCCACTTCATGTCCGTGATCGAGTCACCCTGAAAGAGCAGTCGACTACCTTTTGCAAAAGCTGGTAATCGATAGTTGTAACCATCGACTCGGGTCTGATCGGCGGACGACTCCGCTGACACTGCTCCGGAAAAAGCGACCGTCCCAGTGGATGCGATGCCGGTCGAAATGAAGGTTCGTCGATTGGGCATGATTCTTTCTCGTCTAACGTTTCTCTTCGAACGGAGCAGTTAACCGTAATCGAACCGACAAGCTACGGAACCAACGAAACGTACACAAAGTAGGCGCCCCAGGTGTCTTTCATGTCTGAAAACGTCGCCTCTAGGTCGTAACTTCCAGATTGAAGGTCCAATTCGATGACGGCGTGATCGGCACCCGACTTCCTCTTCGGTGTATTCCTTGGCGTCTGGCCAGCTGCTGTCGTCAAAGTCGATCGCTTACCAACCCATGGGAACGGGGATGCTCTCGACGCGAGGATTCTGAACGTCGCCGTCAATTGGTCCCCACGAAAACTTCTTGGCTTTCCATGTCGAATCAGTCTTGGTTCCATCACCCAATTTGAGAATGAAGCCACCGTCGCCGATACTCGTATTGGCGTGCCTGTTTTCGGATCAACATTATCAATGCCCATCACGGCTATCGTCATTGGATTGGCGGGCAACACACCGACTGAAACGACGTTGTGCGGCACAAAGTTGATTGAGTCGACTGCCACCAACTCACCCTTGATAAACAGCTTGAACGAGTTGTCGGCGTACGCACTGGCTTTGATCGTGTCGCTAAATCGTGGTTTTCAATTCGACGGCGTCGGTGCTTAAGCCGGTGCATGAGAAGTGCAGCCTGAACCGTCAGAAGCATCAATGGGATGCAAGGAAGCATGCGAACGATTGAGCGAGTTTCTGAGTTGCTGATTACTACTAGGAAATGAACATCGAATGGAGGATAAGCCATCGTGCTGCGACGAGCGTCAAGACAAGGCAGCTCCACCAGGAAGCTGTTCGAGCCAATGGCACTTGTCGGAAAAAGTACAGCAATCCTAGGGCGGCCAGCGTTACGACGACTTTGAACACGACGAGTCGCAACGGGTCGTCGATCAACTCACTCCCGATCGGCTTCAGTTCATGCGTCGCACCGGCGCGTGATACGAGCAGGGTCCAAACCAGGTCCACCGTCGACAAACCGATAATCAACAAGAGCGATCGATTGAACGGTACGCTGAGCCGGTTCGTTGGCGGATCGTCATTGCCATCGTCCGCATCAGGGTGATGTGAGAGCAGATGACCAAAGCTGAGCCCCACCAGGATCATCATCAAGAGCGTGAGCGGGTAGCCCAGGGACGCTAGCCGAAGTCTTTCGACGCTCGACGAATTATTGGCGGCTTCCACGGAATTCAGAAATTCAATTCGTGCGGTCGCGTCGGCCATGAACGTCGGCGTCGGACGGAAGGCGACCAGCAACTTCGACAAGTGTTCCGTCAAACGTTGCGAATCGGCATACGTAAAGAAAGGATCGATATTCAGGCCATTGATGGCGGCAGTTGAACGTTTCTGATCGTCAACGAGCACTCGGAGCAAGTCCCCACCCTCATTACTTCCTTGGCACCAGACAAGCGGAAGCTCTGGCGCGAGCAAGACGACATCGTAGGCGTAGAGTGCCAAGTTAAGATCCGAAAACAAGTTCGCAATCGAAGTGTTTTCGTTCCCGCGACGCCTTCGTCTGCCACGCCGATCTTGACGCGACTTCGTCTCGGCCTCGTTCTTCGAGACGTCGACTCCTAGGGTTGCAATGTTAATCTCATTCACAAAGTAAGCATCGCCCTCCCTGCGAAATACGTAGGGCTTCGGCACGTACTGTCCATCGATAAAGAGAAATCCCCGATCCACAGATTTCCAATACGTCTGGTTCTGAAGTCCCGATTCTTGCGCCGCGGTCGTTAACGAAACGCAAGTAAGAATCGCCATGAGAAGAGCGGTCACCGTACGCGGCAACATCGGCCTAGCTGCCATTTGGATTTCCTTCGAGTGGTCCAACATGGAGTCTCCGAACCGTCAACGCGTGATCGTCAACATTGCCTCTGTGACGAATCATTGCGGTTTCGTCCAACACAAGGATTTTGCTCGTGAAAAACAAGAACCGTGCCGAGATTTCGAAGCGATTTATCACTGTGGGCCCCTTCGTCTTCGCTTTCCGTTTCTCTCCGTCTGATTGCCGCCGCGACCGCCTTTTCGCATAGTGGAAGGCCGGTTCGGATCGAAGCTCGGATTTGGCACCGCCATTTGCGCGCCGATATCTTTGAGGTACTTCACCAACCTCGCGTCGAGTTCAGCGACTTGCGCTGAGTCTTGTTTCGCTAAATCGTTCCGTTCCGAAATGTCGGACCGAATATTGAACAAGACCAACTGACTGGTCTCGTAGAACTTCATGAGCTTGAGGTCGCCCAGAAATAATGCGGAATGAGGTCCATTGCCGCCCTGATAGTGCGGGAAGTGAAAGACCAGTTCTTCACGAGGCCGAATGACCGTCCCGCGTCCGTCGTCCAACAGATTGACAATGCTGCCGCCCTCGATGCCGCGTGGCCGCTTCGATGATGGAACGCCGGCCCACTCGCAGTAGGTTGGGAAGAGGTCGTAGCCAACGACACGTTCATGACACCATGAATTCTCTGGCACACCGGGGCCTCGCACGATCATGGGGCTGCGTATGCCACCCTCCCACACGCCGCCTTTGCCACCGGACAAACCACCACGACGCCCGCTACCACGTCCGCCACCGCCGCCCGATCCGTTGTCGGACATGTAGATCAGGAAAGTGTTGTCAGCGATTCCCAGACGATCGACCGCGTCGACGACCATGCCGACGCCGGTGTCCAGGTTTTCCGCCAACGCGGCGCGTCCGACTCGCTTGTCATCGGCGTTGCTATTCATTTTGGCCGCGTACTTCGCGAGCGTCGTCTTCAATGCATTCTGCGGAGCATGCAACGCGTGCCACGACAGTTGGATAAAAAACGGCTTGCCCGCCTTCTTATTCTTTTCCATGAAAGCCACGGCGCGATTCGACATGCCGAATACATCGGCAGGATTCGGATCGCCGAACTGGTAAGCGTACTCGTTGCCAAGTGCGCCATCGCCCTCGTCATAACCGTGAGCCGCCGGGCCACCTCCATTGAGATGCCACTTTCCGAAGTGAGCCGTCGCGTATCCAGCCTTGCGAAGCGTTTCGCCGATTGTGACATCGCGACCGTCGATCTGTTTGACGTTGCGTGGTTCGATCAGCCTGCGGCCGACTTCAGCCGGTGCAGCTTTCGTCCAGTGCATGGCCGCAGGACTCCTGCCCGTTTGCAGACTAATCCGAGTTGGCGAACACACCGATGCGGGAGAATACGCCGTCGAGAACCGCATCCCCTGTGCGGCCAATTTTTCGAGATTCGGCGTGTCAACGATGTCGCTCTTCGACCAATCCAGATCCGGATGCATTGGCACGGAAAGTCCGCTCCAAGCCTGATCGTCCGACATCATGAACACAATGTTCGGAGGCGCGGCTGCGATGGTGACGGTGGCAATCAGACCCGCGAGAATCGCGATCGAGAGACGAACCTTCATTTTGATGCTCCGTTGATTTCCGCAGTGCGATTGCCTTGAGCATCCTTGCCTTGGCCGCCGTTACCTTGAGCGTCCTTGCCCGCCAGTAAACTGATGTTCTCAAAATCTCGGTCCACGATATGCAAGACCGATTCATGCAGCGGCAGTGGATCTGTCTTTTGCTTCCGGTAATGCGCAAAAACCAATCGCGAGGCGATCCCCCGCAACCACGGTCCGAAGGGACGATCCAACTCACATTCAGCAAGACGCTGCCATGCAACGACCATGGACTCCTGAAACAGATCATCCACAGCGGCCTGATCACGAACCAAACTGCGCAGATAGACCATCAGCATCCGCGAGTTCTCACGGGCTAGGATCTCAAACGCTTGGCGAGCCTTTTCTTCCACAATGGGAGACCAGAAAAGAGTTTTCAATTGCCGAATACCCTTACTGTCGCAAACGAGGCGTTTGGGGACAAAGAATCGGAAAGATTCGCCCACATTTTGTTGCTCGGTACGGAAAACGTTGCGATCGCTTCCGGATAATGAGAGCTCGGCGCGATGCCTGAAGTCTTCCAAACGAGTGTCGGCCAACTGCGGGAGGGGCAGCTGTCCCCTTGCCTCTTCAGAGGATCACGCAAGTGTGCAAGCGATTCGGTCTACTGCCGATCGATGCGAAGCGTCATCGCGAACAGTGCACGCGTGTTGCAGATCAGCTTCCCGGTGGTTTCGCCGGTGGTTTCGCCAGTGGTTTCGCCAGTGGCTTAACCTACCTCGACCGTGCCATCCTCATGGATTGCGATCGCATCCCCCGTCTTCACGGTCTCGAGAAACTCGTCGCCAAGCATGTCGATCGTCACGATACGCTGATCCTTCCAAATCTCAGCCATTAGCACGCCGGCGGCGGCCAGTGTGTCGATTGGCTTGGAGAACAGAAGAGCCTGCGGACCAACTCCGATCGCCTTCATCCCCATCAAACTCATGCCACCCATCGTCGATCCGACGGTGGTCGGGATGCAAAGGATCGCGCCCGAGATGTCCTTGCCGAACAACGCTTTGTTGCTCGCATCGGTGCAGGGTGCTGAGTCGGTTCTCCCTCCAAACATGTTCTCCATGTAGGACCCGCTCGTGTTGAACGGCTGTGTCGACACGGTTGCTTTGCCGGATATTTCGCCCGCAAGCACGACACGACCCTTGAATGTCTTCTCTGCCATGATTGGTTTCTTATTTGTCTAGATGTGTATCGATTGGATGGTCTTCGGATGATTCGGCCCACATCAAGCGGGCAACTTACCGGTCAGTGCAATCTGCAGAAGATCGTCGTCGCCGAACAGTCGCGCCGTCGAGTAAAACCGGGCTTTGCCGGAGTTGGTCACACCCCGATCGATATCGGCCATTCCCTTGAGTCCTTGCAAAGCGACGGTACAGATATTCATAAACTGCACTCCGGCGCGGTGCACGTCACGAAGCAGAACGGGATGCTCATCCAGCAGCTTGTTCTTCACCACGACCGAGCTGGCGAGATAGACCGGAATAGCGACCTTCGCCTGCCCTTTCTCTTTCAGAGCAGCATCGATCCGCGTGGCCCAGTCGACAATCTCGGCATAGGTGTTGTGGGGGCAACCGATGTAGACCGCCGTCGGGTCGCCGTTGGGTTCTTTCCAGCGGTTATCGAACGTGCCCATCACCCGGGCGAGTTCCGCATCATCAAGCACATACGTCTGGTGGTCATCCGTCAGCAGCTTACGACCCTGCTCCCTTGCTTCGGGCGTGACATTCTCCACGTGATACAGCCCCACCGCGCCGCTGGAGGCAGTGGCAGACCCCATGGCTTTCAGCTTGCCCACTGCGACCGAGTCGGGTTTTCCATCCTCCATGCCGATCCACTGGTCGATGCCCGTGATGAAGGGAACCTGCTCAATCACTTTGGTCCCGATCGCCCCGCCCACAACACCCCAATGAGGCTCTTTGGAAAGCTTGACGTCGATGTGCCACTTGGCCTGACGGCCTTCGTCGGTGAGCATGCCGAACACCGGTACCTTCCCAGCGATGCCGCACAAGATTTCCATACCGGTTGCCATGCGGTTAATCCGCAGACCGAGCACCGAGTTACCGTAGTTCACGGCTGAGGACTCGGCCCAACTGACCACTGTCCCCGGGTCTGCGGTGTTACCCACTTCCGGCAGATAGCACGCGCAGCTCCAATTTTCGAGCGGGCGGGCGCCGAGGCGAGTGTGCGCCTGGATCAGCCGGCCCTGCAGGGGATTGCCATCAAGCATCATGCTCCGCCTCACTGGATCCTGTCCGATGGTGTAGAGATCGACGGACATCGGGTTGACTGTGTAGGGGGCGTGCGCCTCAAGACCAGCGTCGGCGATCTCCTCGAACATCTCGAGCACTGGTGTGATCCATGGCCCCGCAGTGTAGAGCGACGAGTGCGGCGCTCCTCCGCAATCGGCCAGCCGCTCGGCCCCAAAGAGTTCGCCGTGCATGACGACCGTCTTGAGGACTTTTGCCATGACCGGCCCCTGCTTGCCGTCGAGGATTGCCTGCTCTTCCTCGGTCAACTTCATCTTGTGGGGATTTTCCGGGTCGTGCTCCCTCAGGCCTGCATCCGATCCCGTGCCTGTCAGTCCGTCAGGGATAGGATTGCCTTCATAGTCGACGCCGAATTGGTCGCAGTGAAGGTTGTCATAATCACCGGAATCTTTTACATCAATATTCGCGTTCATCGTTTCCGAACCTGCGGTTGGACATCGGTGGTGGGCGCAATCGAAAACTTCCGCTGGCGGTGACCAGGACATTGCCGTCCCTGTCGCCTCGTTTCGCGATGGAATCGGGATCACGCTCTCCAGCGACCATGATGCCAGCGACCATGATGCCAGCGATGGATCATGCAATCTGGCAAGAACTGACAAATTGCATTCGTGCATTGTAAAGACTTCGCGTCGACCGAGCAGGCGTCAGGCCAAATGCTTGTCATGCCTGTCTGTTGCGTCTAGCGATTAACAAGTGGCGGCGGCATGTGGCCCAGTGTCGAACGCCCGCATCAGATGCTTATTGCATCAATGAACCGTGACGACCGGCGAGCCCCAGAATTCCGGATCGGTGAACGACGCGCCGCGACAAGGGTCATTCAACGGCTGGCGATCGCTGGGCTACCACGTTGACCTGAGTCGCAAACTGAACGCCGATCCATAATCATTGTCGGGATCCAACGCCGGATTGATGATCGCCTGATAGCTGAGAGAGGCATCCACCTCGGGAAACAATGGGAATCGGTAAAATGTCTCGACGTTCGATTCGCCACGATCAACATTGGATGGCAGCAACCAGTTGTAGGCGACGCCTGCGAGATCAGCATTGAAACCCATCTTGCTAAAACGACCGGATGAGAAGGGGTCATAGACGAGCAGGTGTGCTGCCGCCTGTTCTTTCCATGCTGCGGATCGATTGGAGCATTTCCCCCATCGCCCAATCCCGATGATCCGCCCATCATGCGTCAATTCCTGTTCGTACTTGATGAAGGCTCCCCAGCCCTCTCTGCCAGTGCTTCCGTTGATGGCGGTCCCGTTCCGTGTACCATCGTTGTGCCAAAAGGTAACTTTGGAGTAACCCGCCTGCTTCGTTAACGGCAGGATCTTGACCTGCAGTTCTACCGCGGTGAACAGGTCACCCTCATCGAGTTTTCCGAAGTTGGTGCGGTCGGCATTGGCATCGGATACGACGCCGGTGACGTTCGCCCGGTCATTGAGACGTAGTCCGGCCATCATGCCCAATCCGGAGTCCGCCAGTCCCATCGAGAACGCACCTGTGCCGGAAGCCGGTAGAAACGTGGTCAGAGGGGTGATGTGACGGGATGAGGATAGAAATTGGTCGGGCGTGACACGTCCGATGCGATACGCCCATCCTGCCTCTTGGCCACCTTGTCGCCAGAATAGGTTTCTCACCAGAAACGTCGGCGTGTAGGTCGTGAATGGATTGGCGGTAAGCCCCGCACTCCCCAGCCCTCTGGCGCCGAGGGTGGTAGGATCGATCGTTCCCCAATTCCAGCGACCGTCGAGTCCAATCGTGAGCTCGCCCTGGTTAGGGCGACCTTTGCGCCATCCGTCCCAGGTCGCCACAAACGTCATGAATGTCGACATCCCGTAGTCGTCTTCGCCAGGAATCTCGTCCGACAACCCTTGAAGAAGATGGTTGAAGTTGGTGGCAAATTTTATGTCTGTTAAGTCGTAGAGGCGCTTCTCAAACTCGATTCCCCGTTCCCGGATCGGCGTCAGCGGGGACGTGGCAAACAAGGAGATGCCCGGCGCCTTTGCTTGCTCGCGTCTCTGCCGAGCCAATTGCAATTCCACCACAGGATCGAGAACGTCAGATGTGAATCCGGGTCCTTGGGGACTGAAGGCATCCGCATTTGCGGTTTGGGCAATTGCATCAGGAGGGATCCACACGCTGAGCAACACAGAGAGCGCCAAAGCGAATGACATCGAGATTTTCATCGCTGATTCCGTTCAAAAACCGCCAACCATGCCAGGGACCCCGAAAACACTCCGTTTTGAGTCCCACCCTTATCAAAGATGTCGACCACGGCAGCAGAGACTCTGAAAGTCCCCAAAGCCGCGTGGCGGCGATTCATCTTCGTGTGGCTCGAATTTGTCAGATGTGAGGATTGCTCAAGCCGAAGGGCACGCAAGCGGGTCTCGATTCTCGGCCTAGCTCGAAACCTCGGTCGCATTTCCGTATCCATGTTTCGGTAGCCGGAACCCCTGCGATCACCCCAGTGCGACAATGCTGCGTGAGTGACTTGCGACCTGGGTGACATGCGACCTTCAGTAAACGGACGGCGAATCCAACAGCGTCGCGAATCTGCGATCACGCCGCGGCGCAGCGAGGATCGACTCTCAGATACGTGGTCGTCGATTTGCTTCCTACAGAATCGACACAGGTTAAACTGACGCGGCGCATCAATTTCGGTGTCCTCTGGAGATCAATCGAATCAATGTTCAACACACGATTCTTCGTCGGGCTGGTTGCCCTGCTTTTTTGCACGACGCTACTGCGAGGGGATGATTCGAATTCGTCGAATGCAACAAGCCCGTTTCAATCCGGCGATCGAGTGGCGTTCATTGGTGACAGCATCACTGCTTGGGGGCAGTACGCATCAATCATTCAACTGTTCTGTCAAACACGATTTCCGGATCAGGCATTCCGTATGTACAACAACGCGCTTGCTGGAGATCGAGCGCTCTACACTCGTCTGCGGGCGGACGCGTCTGGCACCCCATTCCATCGTGACATTCTTCGAAACAGTCCGAACGTAGCCGTGGTCATGCTGGGAATGAATGACGCCAAGAACGCCGACGTCTGGGCACAGCCCGATGATGTGAAGCGGGAACGACGAGAGAAAGCCGCTGACGAATTTCGCAACTCTATGGACGAGTTGATCGGAAAGCTTCACGAGGGTGGAGTCAAGCGAATCACGCTTGTGCTCAGCTGCCCCTATGACGAGACGACGGAATCCGCTCGGCCATTGATGCGAGGAAAGAACGACTTCATTCGCGACGTCACCGGTCGACACCTACGGATTGCGTCGCAGAAAACAGAAACGCCGCTGATCGACTTCAACACCCCGATGTTGGAGATCAACGCACAGCAGCAAAAGACCGACGCGAAGTTTTCACTCGCTGACCTCGGCGACCGAGTTCACCCACTGGAACGCGGTCACTTTGTAATGGCTTATGAATTTCTTCGGCAAACGCAGATGTCTCCGTGCGTTGCGTTGACGGATATCGATGCGGCGAATGCGCGAGTCCGATCTACCGAAAACTGTGTGGTGTCCGATTTGCTGCGCACCGACGATGGCGTCCGATTCGATTGCCTGGCAAAGTCGCTTCCGTTCCCCACCACCGAGTTCAAATTTGATGGAGTCGTTCCCTTCGACCAAAACCTGAATCAGGAAGTTCTTCGTGTTGCGAAGCTAGCAGCCGGCACGTACACATTGAACATCGATGACACTCCTGTTGGCAGCTTCACCGCAGCGGAATTGCAGAACGGCATCAACCTGGCGATCCATTCGAAAACTCCTCAGTACCGCCAAGCGATTCGAGTTAAGAAACTCAGTGCAAGATCGTGGCTCAAGGGCAATGGTAAACGGCACCTCGTGGGCCTCTTGCGTTTGATGCACATTCGCCGACTCGCAACGACGGAAGAGCAATTGGCTTTCATGAAGAGTCGACAGCGACCGGGAAAAGGCATCTCGCAGCAACGCGAAGCCGAATTCATACGACTGCTCGAAGAAGACCAATTAGACGAAGCCATTGCCAAATCCATTCGTGAGTCAGAATCGCTCAGCGACCAAGCTTGGAAAGCGGCAGTGCCCAGGAAACACCATTACGAGATCGCCAGAATTCACGCTCCAGAACCCAAGGAGCTGACAGAGGCGAACGAAGCCGAGAATACTTCGGCAACACAAGATGGAATTGATCTGAAGTCTCGGCAGAAGGCCGCATTGGAACGCCGCGAATGGCTTCAGCAATTGCTGGACGATCATTTGAAGCAGCACCCAGAGTCTGACATCGATGGCGACGGCAAACTGACAAGTCCGGAGCGATCGATTCACGTGTCAAAGTTGTACCGAGATGAGATCCTGTCGGAACTTGGCGACAGCATTCAATTTCAAGGAGACATTGAGTACGCAGAGGTCGGCGATCCTCCGCTCACCCTCGACCTCTATTTACCGCCGAAGATTACCCCCGAGAACGAGCCGCCGCTTGTGGTGTGGTTTCACGGCGGAGGCTGGCGGGGCGGCAGCAAGGACAAGTGCCCCATCCATTGGCTCGCGACGAATGGTTTTGCGGTAGCAAGTGTTGAATATCGGTCAACATTGCGGGCTCCTTTTCCCAATAACATTCATGACTGTAAAGCCGCAATCCGTTGGTTGCGGGCGAATGCAACGCAGTACGGGTACAACGCCGAACGTATCGGAACGTGCGGTGCTTCTGCGGGCGGCCACCTGGCTATCCTGCTTGGCACGAGCGCCGACGTAGAGACACTCGAAGGCGACGTTGGCGGCAACCTGGAGCAGTCCAGCAGAGTTCAAGCCGCGGTCTCGATGGCGGGTGTGATGCGAGTCGATGACTGGCCCAATAGCCACCTTGGACTCTCCACGATTCTCGGTTTGACACACAGCGAACACAACGGCGCCTACGAACTGGCTCGGCTTTGCAGCCCGGACGAACACATCACGGCAGATGATCCCGCTGTGATGATTTTCCATGGCGATAAAGACAAGTCGGTGCCACTTCAGCAAAGCAAAGCGTTTCACACGCAATACGTGAAGGCGGGACTCACATCAACGTTTCGAATCCTGCCCAACACTGGTCATGTCAGCCCCAATTTCACCGACCCAAAACGACAGCGACTGATCATCAATTTCTTCGACCGCCACTTGCGAGCTGCCCCCTAGCATGTCCGGCGATCGACACGCCCAAGAATGGATACTCAGTCGCATTCAGCCGAACCGCGATCACGCCAACCCTTGAAGGGAATGACTCACCAACCAGACGTGTGAGTTTCGCAACCTGAAGACGAAGAAGACACTACCCAAGCATCTCTTGGAGAGGGCCCCGGTGCGTCAGTTCATCGAGATTCGGGTCGAGAAAACCGAAGTCATCACGTGGCATCCCAGATGCGTGAAGGAACGTGTTGTAGAGCGTGTTGATCGTTCGGTGGCCGTCCGTCCCGTAATCCGGATATTGCAGGTAGCGTCCGCCTGAGTTCCACTTGCCACCGGCCGTTCCCAGGACCACGAACGGCCATTCGTAGCAACGACTGTGATGCGTTTCGGCGCCGTCGCTTAGGTAAACAATGACGGTTCGGTCCAGCATCGTGCCATCACCTTCCGGAATCTTCTCAAGGGCCCTCATCGATCGGGCAATGAGGCTGAAGTGAAAGGCCCTGATACGCTCGGACATTTCCCACGCAGAGCGATCCTCCTCGTTGTACAGGCCATGCCCGATACCATGCTTCGCCTTGTCGATACCAAGCCCGTTGAATGTGATGCTGAAATTTGGGAAGCCGACCCCCGACGCGATGGTGGCACATTGGGTCAGCCCACCGATCATTGCTGCCGTCGCCATCTCGAAGTGAGCATCAAGGCGATCGGTTTCAACTTCCGACTGGTATTTGTCGGTCGCACGCGGGGCCACTCTCTGCAGATCCTTTCGAGCTTCGATCAGCCGCCCAGATTTCATGCCGAGTGTTTCGAATGCAGACAGATAGGCATCGAGCTTTTCACGTTCAATCTGCCCGAGTTCATCACGCACGCGGCGAATGTCCTGCTGCATATGTTGCAGCAGATTACGTCGGGCCGTGAACGAATCCCGAGCCTGTCCTTTCGCGACGCTGCCAAACAGTCGGTTGTAGGCAATCTCTGGGTGCATGATCGTGGCCAGACTGCGACCGGCCGCTGATGCCGAACAGTTGAAATCGATCGCCTTGTCGGGACTGCTCGAAATCCCAAGCACAACATTCTCAAAGATGCCCGGATTCACCTGTCCAAGCAATCCATCAATTGTCGGACCCTGAATGTTGCGTCCCTGATTGGCGTGATACGCGCCCAGAGCACCATGATCGCTGGAATGGCCGCCCGAGCACATCCGACCAGACAACCCTTGCACGATGGTGAGACGATCACGATACGCCTCGACCGGTTTCAACGCCGTCGGAAATGTCGTGTTGGCGAGGGAGTGATCCACGAAACGGATTCGTTTCTCGCGTGGAACGAAAGGGATACCTTCCGGGTGGATCTGCATGGGTGGCAGACTGTTGCCTTCCACGACAAACAAGAAACGAAGCGGAGGCATGCCGCCTTCCGCTCCGAGGACGACACGATCGAGAATCGACCCCAGCACTGGCGTTCCGGCGCACAGCGAAGCGGCGTGAAGCAGACTACGCCGGGTTAGTCGAGAGTGTTTCGTGTGAGTCATACGTGCAGTTCTATTGCGTGGTTGGCCGAACGTGAGACTGGCGATACAAGAATGAGTCCGACGTCAGCAACGAGGTGACTAGCGCTGTCATGCTGCCGCCATTTTGTTGGTAGGCATGGTGAGCGTCGATCAAGGTGGGAGCGTCGTCAAGGGTTTCGTTGCGGCCCAGGAAGTAACGGAAGACGTGGCGAACGAAGACCTGTTCGACTCGTGTCGATGTCCCAAGTCGCTGCAGCATCTCGAACGGATCGTTGATGGCACCATCAAGTTCCGGATCACCGATCGAGATCTCGCCCGAAGTATCGACTGGCTTCTCTAATTCGCGCGTTCGGAATCGTCCAAAATCGTCGAATTGTTCGAGCGGCAGACCGAGTGGATCCATGCGTTGATGGCAACGCCAGCAATAGTCTTCACGTGTGACATGCATTCGTTCACGAAGCGTCATGTCAGGATCAGTCGGCAGCGTTGCATCAACACCGATTGGCGTCTCCGGCACGGTACCTCCGAGCAGTTTCATTTGGATCCATCGACCCCGTTGGATAGCCTGGTTTTTCTCATTGTCCGAAAACGCCAGCAGCCACGCCGGGTGTGTCAACATTCCAGATCGCCGCCCAGTGGTGGGCTTCACAGGTTGCTCGCCTTCCCAGTCCCAGTCACTAGGAAGCCCGAAGTCCAGCAGGTAATTGTTTCTCGCGCGACTGCGAACGACAGGGTGGTCGACCACTCCGCTCGACAGCACGTACATCGAGTCTTGCGTCAATAACCGATTCAGCACATCGCGATCCTCTTTCAAAATCGCAACGACAAGTCGATCGGCGTCATCAATCCGATCGTTGGCAAAGATGAGCCCCGCCGATCGAGCGTCTTTGAAGATCTCCTTTGCTCGGGGATATTCAAAATACTCTTGAAAGAATCGCAACAACCGCGGGGCAGACACTGGATCAGCCAGCAGTCGTTCGACATGCCGTTTGACATCTTCGCGACTCTCCAACGCCCCATTCGTTGCCGCCTGCAACAGCTCGTCGTCCGGTTTGAGATCTGTCAAAGCGAAGCTAATCGCGTGCATCAATTCACGTGGAGCGAGGAAGACCCGGCCATGTTCATCCGGTTCGCCCTGACCAATCTCGAACCGGTACACAGCATCCGGTCGAAGCAGAACTGCAGCGAGAACCGTCTGCATCGTCGTTTTCGTCGACGTTTGTTTGTGAGTTCGCGTCGCCAGAATGGTTAATGGCAACAGTTCATCGTCTTCAGGAGTCCGCCGAAGTGCGAAACCGAATTGCATCCGAATCAGCCGCTTCCAATCCGCTTTCGTCGGCTCCTTCTTCTCCCGAAGAATCTTGATGGGACCGGGAGCACGCGGCGAATTCGTCTGGATGCCTGCGATCTGCCAGCACACATCAAACAGAAGTTCCGTCGTCGCCTCTTCAAACGCGTGAACGCGTGCGTTGTCCCGAAACGTATGTGGTGGAGTCATGTAGGCAAAGGCCGGATGCAAGCCATCGCCGCCTTGATTGCGTTTCGCTCTCAGCAATGGAGAACGTGATAGCGAGTTCGCACGATGCATGAAGACATGTGGGCTGAGTCGCCAAAGACGTGCTGGCGTGGCGGATCGTCGGACGGCGGGCTCCGTGAAAAGCAACTCATGATCCACGAGATTTCCTTGCCCCGGATAGGCAGTCGCCTCGCCCATTCGATCTTCCGACGCACGCAACATCGCTCGTAACATTACAACAACTTGCTGTCTCTGAGCAGCGGAGGGCTGCTTCGAGTCTTCTGGCGGCATGGAGCCAGACACCAGAGCATCCAGGATTCCTCGAATCAACTCTTCGTCGGCTTCCGCCACATTCGTTGCCACCGGTGCCAGATCAAGTTTCCCTTTCCTTGCGTCTGAATTGTGACAGACCGTGCAGTGAAGCTTCAGAAAAGGGGCGACATCTGCCGCACCGATCGCTGATGCAGCAAGCGAAGCCGGCAGCAACAGGAGTAAGATGAGTCGGTGACTTTGCATGGTCAACGTGAGCTAATGTTTTGATTGACGCCGTATGCCAACGGCACCGGCGGGTTCCGTTGCGGCAAGAAATTCTTCAGTTCGTTCCATTCACTGGCTGCGGTATTTGAGCCCCGGCATCGCTCAGGTAGGCGGCCAGCGCATCGTCTAATTCTTTCGCCTTTTCAGGCAGTGTCGCGGATAGGTCCTTCGTCTCACCAGGGTCGACCGCGATGTTGAACAGCAAAAGCGAATCATGTTGGTAGTTACGGATCAATTTGAAATCGCCCTTGCGAATGGCACTCGCCGGGTAAGCACCTTCGCCTTGAAAATGCGGAAAGTGAAAACACAGTGCCTCTCGTTCAATTGCATCGCCGTTGACCAACGGCACCAAGCTCACTCCGTCGACGTGTTGTTTCGGTTGAAGAGGCAAGCCTGCCATTTCAAGCAATGTTGGATAGAAATCGGTACTGCAAACAGGCACATCGCTGCTGAGGCCTGCCGAGGTGTGTCCCGGCCAGTGAATCAATAGCGGTGTTTTTAGTCCTCCTTCAAACACGAACGTCTTACCGGTTCTAAGTGGGCGATTGGACGTTGGATGCTCCTTAAAGAACGACGAGCGCCCGCCGTTGTCGCCAGTGAACACAATGATCGTGTTGTTGTACTGGCCCGACTCTTTCAAAGCGTCGACCAGTCGTCCGATGTTTTGATCCAGCGTGGCGAGCTCACCAGCATACTCTGAATCGTCCTGACGCAACTTTTGAGGTTGATGGCCATAGTCGTCCAATTCGCGGTCATTCGCGAGCTTCGGAAGTTGCTTCTGTTTCTCTCCGTATCGTTTACGTTCTTCTGGCTTCGACGCGATGGGAGCATGCATCGCGAAATGACAAAGATGAAGGTAGAAGGGAACGTCACGATCGGCTTTGACAAAATCAATCGCTTCATCCGTTAACAAGTCCGTGAAATTATCGCCCTCCTTAGCATCGGGGAAATAGATTTTGCCGCGATTATTGAATGGATAGAACATTGCACAGGCGTTCTCTTCGATGATGGCTTTTCCATTCGTATACCCATGGCGTTGAGGGCCACCCGTCGCGTTGAGTTTCCCCATATGCCACTTGCCGAAAAACGCAGTTTCGTAATTGGCCTGTTGAAACACTTCGCCAAGGGTGACTTCACGATCTTGTATCCCCGAGGACATGGGCCTCGGGCAATGCACGCGAGGAGATTCGTTTTCGCGAACAAATGCTTTGTCGCGTCCGGGCAGCCACTGAGTCACGCCATGACGCGCAGGATTCTTGCCGGTCAAAATACTGACCCGTGTCGGTGAACACATCGGGCTAGGCGTGTAGCAATTGTTGAACCGCATCCACTCTCGTGAGAGCCGGTCCATCTCGGGTGTTTCATAGAACGTGCCGCCGTTGTAGCCAACGTCGCGCCAGCCAAAGTCATCAATCAGAATGAACAGTACATTCGGCTTGGCATCTGACGTTTCTTGAGCAGCGCAGGTCGCGAAAGAGGTAAAGACGATTACGGTGAACGTCAGTCTACGGAGGTTCAAAGGTTGCATCATTTTCCCCTACTCACCTCAGAAATTCACGATGTCGTGAAACGATTTCCGGGTCGATTATTGTCAGGACGTTTGTTCGCTGGTACGAGTCGACCAGCATATCGTAGAACTCTTCGCGGGTTAGCTTTCCGCTGCTGTGATCCACCCAGCGGATGTAGCGATGATGTATCGATACAGTGGTGTTCGAATCGAATAACCCATCGTTTTCATCGGTTGCTTGCTGGACCAGGGTCGGCAAACCCGCGTGAGCACGAATCAGCGAAAGCTAGCCGTTGGATCACTGACCAACCAAAAAAGCTCTGTCCATCGATCCTATCGGGTTTCGGCAGGTGACATAGATCACTGAGCGTCGGATAGATGTCGGTGCATTCCACGAGTGTGTTCGTTGTCCCCGCAGCCTTTCCCGGCACAGCGACCAGCAAGGGCACCTGCGCGTCAAGATCTCTCAGCATCACTTTCGCCCAATGGCCGTTTTTGCCCAATACTCGTATCCTTTTCAATTCGATACCTGCTGAGGTCAAAAAGCCCGTCGGTATCCAGATTCATTCATCCCCACGATGGCGTCTGTGGCAGCAAAAAAGCTGAGGCGACATCGCTAGAGATCGAATGGCTTGACCAGCATTTGCCTCCCTCCGGATCCATTACAGATGCCACAAGACTAGGATCGCGGCAGTCCAGCACTGAGGGCTGCCAAACGCCTGTATTCTCAAGCAACTTCATTTAGAACCAAGCGTTCCATGAAAACCTACTCGTTCCAAATTGCGATGGTTTCTGCAGCCTTGCTGTCGATGAC
>JBPCVD010000406.1:0-12253 GCA_051010815.1 Rubripirellula sp. | reverse complement strand
CACCGTGTTTCGCGACAACGCTCGCGATCTCAGTAATCTCCTCGGTGGAAGCGAACGAACTGGGAACATAGATCAACCCAGTCGACATCCCCCAGGCACCTTCCCGCATGCCGGCGTCGGCAATTTGCCGCATTTCTCGCATCTGGGCATCGGTGGGTTCAACTCGTTCCGAATCAAGAACCGCTTTTCGAAGCCCGCCTTGCGGAATCAGATGTGCGATGTTTGTGCCCGCACCATGAGCATCAATTTTGTCGTAGTATTCCCCGACCTTAATCGGTCCGCTACCACAGTTGCCGGTAACCATCGTCGTGCAACCCTGAGTCACGTAGTTCATCGCCGCTCTCGTCTCGGGTTCCTCAACCTCACCATCCGAGTGATTGTGCAGGTCAATGAATCCAGGACAGATCACGAGCCCCGAACAATCGATCGTCCACGGTGCGGTTACCTTGTCGGTTGTCTTCGGCAGTTCGATCTTGCCATCGACAATCGCGATGTCGGCGGCCCTTGCCGGCGAGCCACTACCGTCAATCACCTGTCCCCCTCGAAGCAGCACTTCGGCTTCTATCTCATCCGCCATCGACGGCGATACAATCCCCCACGACAAGGTGGCGATGAGCAGAACACTCCTTCCCATGATCCAAACTTGCGGCGTGGGGCGATTGCCTTGTTCGTCATCGTTCAACATGGCGCGGCTTTCGATCGAGAAATGAAACATGAAGGGCATAGATTACACCGTTCCACAGAGCGAAGTTGCGGCCGAGACGGCAGAACCGAACTTTGAAACGTGATCGCGCGACCTCGAAAGCGCGCTGATACTTTGAGCGATTCGGCAAAATCGTAGCCGCCCTCGATTCGTGATGAACTGATCAACCAGATCGCGTGTCCTAGCACGCGCGATCGAGCTTAGAAGATAATGCGTCTGCAAGCCTCCCACGCGATTTCCGCAGGGTCCTGGACTTGTTCCCAGGCATGCGGCAGCGTGCCTACGTTTCAAAGAAATGGAAAACCGACGATGCGTGTTTCCGGCGATCCCTCGAGTCAAGACCCGCGTGTCAGTGAAGTCCTAGCCCAACAGGAAGAGAAGTGGGGCGTTCCGCTCCAGCCCTATCAAGTCTACGCGAGGCGTCCCTCCATCTTCTCGGCCGTGGTTGGCATGTGGCAGGGTCTCGACGAATCAGGACTGCTGCCGAGCACGCTGACGACGCTCGTCAATCGTCGCGTCGCCGCCCTCAATGGTTGTGTGTTCTGACAGGACATCAACGCTGCCCTCGGTAGCGAGCTTGGCGTGACCAAGGAAAAAATCCTGGCGATCCCCGATTACCGGACAAGCGAATTGTTCGATGTTCGCGAACGGCTAGCGTTGGAATATGCGGACCGCATCACACTTTCCAGCCAGGATGTCAGTCACGAATTCTTCGCCCAACTCCAGGAGCAATTCACTCCTGACGAGACCGTGGAACTGACGGCGACCATCGCGTGGGAGAACTGCTCCTCGAAATTCAATCGAGCATTGCGAATCCCGGCCCAGGGACTGTGGGAGTGCGAAGGCGAATCGGAAGCTGGCGAGTGAACGCGTGGCTCCGCTGCAAATCACAACGTGTCTAGCGAACAACGTCTGCAGTCAATCGCTGCGTTCACCAATCAATGGTTATCGGCCAACACTCACAATGGCTTCAATCGGCTGACCCGAATCCGTCATCGTCGTTGGGCTTCCGAAGTCGGTCGTGTAACTTTGCTCGACATCCAGTCCCATCAACGTCAGTAGCGTCGCCATCAGGTCAGCCACCGAGTGACGCGGGCCGATACGACGGGAACCATCATCACTGGTTTCACCGATGACCTGTCCGCCCAGGCTGCCACCCGCCAGAACGACTGGTATCGCCTCCGGAAAATGGTCTCGTCCGCTTCTCCCGTTGAGACTTGGGGTACGACCGAACTCGCCCATCCAAACCACGAGCGTCTCCTTCCACAAACCCCGCTGCTGCAGATCGTCAACAAGCGAGAGGAACGGCTGTTCCAATTGCCGACAAAGCTCATTCGTCTTTGCTTGATTGTCGATGTGGGTATCCCAACCGGACAACTGCGCTTCGACGAAGGGGACGCCCAACTCAAGCAAACGACGTGCGGCAAGCATCCGACGGCCAAAGGGCTGATCTCCATATCGGTGACGATCTTCATCCGACGCACGTTGCAGATCGAGAGCCTGTGGAAACATGGTGTCCAGAAGCTTGCCTACCGATTCGACCGCGTTCGCCCGGGCAGAAACGATCGCCCCATTGTCAATGCTGGAATGATTCCGATTCAGGTCACGCAGCAGGTCAACGGAACGTCGCTTTGACTCGATGCGTTCCAGTTGTTTGTGGACGGACGTCAAATCTTCGATCACGAATGGACCTTGAGTCGCTCCCAAAAATGCCGGCCCGAATCCGGCCCCACCCAGCGTGACATATCGTGGAAAGTCTTGTGGCTTCTGTCCGTGCACCACCATCGATCCAAGTGATGGTCGAGGGAAGGATGGCGAAGGCGTGAATCCCGTGTGCATCAGTTCGGTGGCGCGTGTGTGCTCACCTTCTCGACTACCGACGCTTCGAACGAGACATAGGTCCTGGACTCGGCTTGCTAAGCCCGGAAGCGTATCGGCCAGTCGCACGTCCTTTAAATCGGTGGCGACGGATTCGCGAGGACCGCCAGCTTTCGGATCGAAGGTATCGAGCTGGCTAGGGCCACCCTCCATCCACATGATCAGGCAACGCCGAAACGGTGCGGGACGTGCTGCCATTGCCGCAGCAGCCGAAGGAACACTGTAAATCAGACGATCAAAGCCGAATGCCGTCGCACCACCGGCAAAACCGCCTAGCCATTCACGCCGATGAAGTCGCATCAGGTGTCTCCCATTTCTTAATCATTGGTTGTGAATTCGTTACCGTGGACGATCGCAAACAATATTTCTTGAGACGTTCGGCCCGCCACCAAGCGTCGTTCCTCGATCGTGGGGCGGCGCGCCAAAGTCGCAAGAAATGTGGAATCCAGATCGCGCAGCGGTGCCGGCATTTCACCGGCCAATTGTCGTACTAAGGTTTGTGTCGTCGCCGTCCATTCGAACGGATCCCGGGCTGGGCTTGCTTGCCGACCGGCGCCGATCAGCACTCGTGACCGCGATGCCAACTCGGATGCTGACGGTTGCGGACGGTCGAGTACCGTCGCTACGGACGCGATCCATTGCTCCGGAAGCAGTGTCCTGGCGTTTCGAGTTGCGAATAGTCGACGCTGCTCATCCGCAGCTGCGGAATGATCCGCCGCGACCTCCCGCTGATAAGCATCCGACTCGCAAATCCGCCGTATGAGAGGTCGAAGCCGAAGCTTGTCCAAGCGAAGATCATCTGAAAGCGTCGCTAACAATTCGGGAACACTCGCTTGGTTGTCGCGACTCAGGCCATCGACCGGATCGATCAAGCCGCGTCCCATCAGCCAGTGCCAGGTTCGATTCACCATCGCACGAGAAAATGGTTTGGATTGGATCACCATCAAACCCAATTCACGTCGCCACGCGGATGTGTGAGGCTCCCTTCCGGAAAGGAAACGCGGCAACTCCCCACTTGGGCCGCCATCGCTGACGGCGACGCCTCCAGAAACCTCTCGAAAGCGCGTCAGATTGTAGAAACGCTGCATGCCCTGGTAATCGTCGTTCGTCCAACGATCGTGCGGGTGATCGTGGCACTCTGCACAATCGAGTTGCACGGAAAGGAACGTGCGAGAGAGCTGCATCACGGGATCTTGTCGACTGGCAACCACATAGTTCACCGGTCCGTCCAGCGACGTCACACCTTGCGCCGTGATCAGGGCGTAGGCGATTTTGTCCAGCCGAGCCTGAGCCCGCAATTGGTTTTCCATCCACGCTCGCAACACTTCCTGCTCGACGGAACGTTGCTCATTTCGACCCACTAACAATGTGGTCCAAAGCAGCGACCAAAACTTGGAATGGGCATCCGAATCCAACAGTTCGCCAATCTTTGCGTTGCGATCTGGGTCCGCCAAAAAGGCGTCCAGTTCACCCTTCGACGGGACGCGACCAATCAGATCAAGGGAAAGGCGGCGCAGGAATGTCGCATCGTCACAGACTGCCGATGGCCGGACGTTCGCTTCCTCATGCGCAATCGACAGATGCTGGTCGATTTCGTCGTTGGCGGCACACCACTGAATTGGCAACACGACGCAACAGATCCAGAGTCCAACCGACGTTGGAAGTCTCAAAAATCGCGGTCCGATCTTTTTCCTAAAAATCATCATTGCCAGCCTCGGATCGCAACCGATCAGCCTGCTCAACAAGTTGTCGAACCACCTCACGCCGATCTTCTCGAACGCGTGCGGGCTGCTTGCCTTCACGCACCAAAAGCTGATCTTCCAATAAGGAAACAACATCGGGACGATGGTTTTCGGCATTTCGACGAATCTCACTCAGCATCACGTACGGCCCCGAATCGCCCATCGACTGAACGAAAGATTGATCCTCCATTTCCGCCAGGAACGCATTTATCTCAGCCTGGTATCTGCGAACCTGCCGGCAAACACGCAACAATTCGATTGCCTTTTCCTTGATTTCACCCTCCTGTGCTTCGTTGATTCGAAACTTGCCATCGCTTTCGGTCATGACCGTGTCAAGTCGCTGACGCAACTCTTGTCCGACATCAACATCCGCGTAGGGCAATTCCGCGGCGAGCAACGCCGCCACCGGCTCTCGCTTCATCGCGCGGGCGAGTCGGGAGGTCAACTCGTCTTCGGCACTCAAGGTCGCAGAGATCTGGACCAGCCGATCATGCACCCGCGGAAGCATTCGCTTCACTCGATCGACACGTTCGAAAATCTCGTCGATCTGAGTCCACGCCTTTTCAGCCTGAATGCGCATCCCGTCTGGCTTATCGACCGATGCATTTTCAAAGTGCTCATGAATCCGGTCAACGGCTTGTCCGGCAGTTGGCACCTCCGACGAAAGCTGAAGTGCGACCACGATCGCGGTCACGGGATCCTTCAAGTATCGCTTCAGTCGCCGGTGTCTCTCATCAACGTCAGCGTATTCGTCAGCAAGCAAAGGCAACGTTCGCTGCAAACGCAGTCGCATCTCTTCGGCTAGCTCAAACTGAGTGACCTGTTTCTCGGCTTCGCCACGACGAGATTCAACGATTACGAACTGACCATCTTCCCGTTCAACAAGCATCCGACCAAGAGCCTCCGACAGATAACGCGACACCAAGTCGCCGCCTTTCATTTCGCTCATTAGCACCGCGACAGCCGCCTGCGGATCATTCAAAAAGCGTTTGAACAACCCACCAGCCTCAGAATCTGTATCCAATCGCTCGGCGACATCAGCTGTGGCAGCATTCACGTTGGCAATGCTGGCCGTCAGTCTCTCTGCCTGTCCAGCCCATCGAGCCAAGTGCTCGGTCGAAGAAGATCGGGGCACGAGCTTGCCTTCTTGGTTGCGTTCGAAATGTGCTTCGACGAATCGTGGTATCGCTTGAGCCCCAGCGGCATCCCTCGCTTGAGACCGTAGCGTGTTGAGCAAACCCGCGATGGCAACTTTTCCTTCGGCGTCCTCCCAAAGAGACGCCAACCGCGCCGTGGTGGGATCGTCCGAATCGAGGCTCTCCACCAACGCTTCAAGACGCACCTCCGTCTGTGTATCCAAGACTTGCAAGCCAGCTTCCGAATCCCGATCTGCCTGATCTTCCTGCGCCGTGGTCAGTCTCAGCTGAACGAACGAAAGCAAGACCAAGACGACAGTCAAAACAGCAATCAACGTAGGTTTCATCCTGGATCCTCCAGAGGGATCGGGCTTGAGAAGTTTGGTAACACGGTTCGATAAGGGTGGAGCGGACATTGCTTGTAGTCCAATCCCTCGGTTGGGTTGATGGTGAGGCTGGTCATCGCCGGAATCCCAATGTGCAAGTTCGACCAGCGCCGAAGCGAAACCAGCGGCGGCCGCACGCCCCTCGCGTGCAACACGATCGTCGCACGCATATTCTGCGGCGTTCTCAAATTGTCTCAGTGCCCACCACGCGATCGGATTGAACCAATGGACCACGGCGATGCCTCGTGCAACGAGTTGCCACCAAACGTCTCGACGCTCCACATGAGCTAACTCGTGCAGCATCACGCCTCGGCGTTGCTCCGCAGTCAATCCAATCCAAAATCGTTCGGGAACGATCAACGAGTAGCCGGCAGGATGTCGCACCATCAGCGGACCCACCGATTTAGAAAACAACATGTCGCAGCGAGTCGCATCCGCAACACGACGTGACTGTTTGACGATCGATCGCCATCCATCCTGCCATTGGCGTGGCGCGCGATCAAATTTCCGCAGTACTGCTAACAGTCGAACGTATCGCCACAGCGAAAGACCAACGATCAGCGATAACACGGAAGCCCAACCCATCACCGCGATCACACCAACGTCGAACCTCGAGATCGCGGCGAACGGCCTGAACGAGGTCGGCCTGAACGAGGTCGGCCCGAACGGAGGCGAGAGTGTCGCGTCGCTTCGATTGACGCGTGAATCCTCGCTCGGGAGAATCGAAATGCCGTCCCACGCACTTTCCGTGACCGAAGCCGCTGGCTCGGTCCGCGTTTCAATCCACCCCAGGTGCACCGGGGATCGTGCAACCATGATTCCCTGCAGCAAAACCGCAGCGATCAACCAACTCCGTAACCTCCATGACGCCGGCGAAACTTGCTTCAGCACAATCATCGCCAGGATGCCGGTCGCGGTCAGCATCAGCGAGGAATGAAGCAAACCGTACGTATCAACCTCCGTCCATCCCCAGCCTTCGGAAAGCAACGTAAGCATCACGACGCGTCCCCCTGAGTGCCTTTGACGTCAGCATCATGACTCGATGATTGGTCTCGCAAATCAAGCTCTGCTTGACGGACCAAACGTTTCCGCTCCGCCAGTTCCTTGCGGTCGATCTTGCGATCACGGACCAAATGGGCCACGAGCGGAACCACACTGCCGTCGGTCAATCGTTCCAGCACGTCGTCCAAATGCCCCGCTCGTACGGCCCGTCGTTCAACCGCAGGCGCGTAAGCAGTCGGACGATCATTCGATTTCTCAGCCAAACCTTTCTCGACCAGCCGGTTCAATCGAGTCTGCATCGTCGTGTAGCCGATTCGCTCCGCCCCAAATGCTTCATGGGCTTCCGCGAGGGTCAGTCTCTCGTGACGCCAAAGTAAGTCCATCAGGTCGAGCTCGCCGCTGGTCAGCTTCATCGTTTTTAGCCTCTAAGTTTTCAACTCTGCATTTCAGCGTTTCAGCCTCTCTAGTTCGAACGCCGCTTTCAGGCTCCGCAATTCGAATTCGAACGGCATTTATGACACCTGTCGTATTTATTTACGAACGCTGTAGTAAAGTCAAGGCAAATCTTCCGTGAAAGCCAGGTGCACGACCTGCTTGCCGCGGCGAAATGCTTCGGCCAGAGACTGTGGTCGAGACAACCCGGGCCCTCGGATGTCGCCACATCCGACGCGTTCGAACCATGGGAAGCCACAGAAGAGCATTCCCCAAAATCAGACGGGCAGCGACACCCACCATGACGAAGACGCGGAGAGTCGCGATTGCAGAGAGCGTCCAAGGGTACGCTATTCCACAGCGCCCCGAAAAAGGGCGATCTTGATCAATCGCCATACGAACAGCATCACCCCCATCAATCCCAACATCGCTAGAGGCAGCCATAGCAGGATCGGTCCCATCAGCAACAAGTTGTTGGCCAGCCAATCGTTGTAGACGCGATCCCAAAACAGAATCGTCAGCATCGCCCCCGCGCAGAGGTACGGACCAAAGGGTGTGTAAGCATCACGGGTGACGAGGTACCGAATCAGTACGATCACGATGGCCGCAAAGGGTGACAGGAAGAACGCGATCAGCGCCGCCTGCCAACCGAGAAAAGCGCCGATCATGGCCATCAACGTGACATCGCCAAAGCCCATCGCCTCCATTTGCAACGCCCACGTCGCAACAATGCGGATCGACCAGATCACGCCGCCACCGATGGCCAACCCACACAGGGCTGTGAGCAGCCCCTGCCAATGCGTGCCTCCCATGCTCCAGATCATCCAGATCCCAACCGTTCCAAGGCACCACATTGCGACCAGGACTTTCCAGAAACCATGCAGGAATAGTCCGTGCATGAAATGACGCACGGCCCTGCCGACACCGCGGCGGCGAAGAATGACTCCGCTCCAGCGTCGGTCGGCTAACGCAAAACACCACAGGGACCAAATCGCCAGCGCCCATAGCAATCCTTCTCCACTTACCCAAGCGGGATCGCCCGCGAACCACGGCGCTTCAAACGTGGTGGGAATGAATGGCACAGGAGCCCCCGCAGGCAGTGGCGTGGGCATGAAGGTCAGCGTCGTCATCGAAGCGATCACCAACCCCAGGAGTGTCCCTGGAATCGTGATCACATCGGGAATGGTTCGCTCATCAAAGTCAATGAAGGTTGCTGCGACCATCAGCACAAACAGGACCGCATGCGCAAAAAAGATGTGAGTCGCGTAAAGCTCAAAGGCACCCAACGCCCTCGGAACCCGCATGGCGATGGGCAGCAAACCACCGCTCTGTGTTTCAAACCAGAACAATCCGACCAAAGCCGCCGCCGACCCGAGCTCGATAAGCATCGGACGGATCCAGAATCCGGCACCGTGCAACTTCGACTCGCGCTGCAGAAAGAACCAGCCGACCACGGGGATGCGATCGACCATCGTCCGCGCATCGGCACCCTCTGGGATGGGGCCCCAAGGTGAAATGGGGCGAGGATTGAAGTAGGCAAAGCGGTAGATCACCCAATTTGCCAGCGCACCACCAGCAAGCCCGAACAAAGCGACCAACAGGCAGCGAAGATCCGCCGGGATGCCCAACCAGAAAGCGACCACAAACAATTCCTTGATGCGGAACGTCCGAAAAAGGCGAATCCTAACGCTTCCAGGCGATTCGCTATACCCCGATGGTACCCTGCAAAAGACCGCTCAGCGGAGTCGCAAGAGAATTGACGGATCAAGGGGGCGACACTAAGCTGGCCTAAAGGTGCAGGGGACCGCTTTGCGGTACTCTCGCCCCCCGCCTGCCCCCTCTCGGGCTACCTGTGTCGGATCACCGCTGGCACTGGATTGGCGTTGTTACCGATTACACGTTTCCTTCGAAGCTCGGCGTGGTGAATCCTTTGATTCACCCAAGAGGAAACTTCGGTCCAGACGCCCGTCTGGTCACCACACAACGCGAAGTTATCTCTACCGATCACGCTTCGGAGGCCTCGAATCCTCTCAAGAGTTTGATACGTGCACGCAATCCACGCCCCAAGAACGTTGGCGATCGCATGTTGTTTGGCGTTGAGTTGCGCTGCACAAGCAGAACAGCCAGCAGACAGTGAACCAGCAAAAACGGTCAAAGAGATCAGTTTCCTGCGTGATGTCGAGCCAATCTTCAGCCACCACTGTTACGGCTGTCATCAAGGTGCGAAGCAACTCGGTTCGTACCTGATGACTGACTTCACGGCGATGTTTGCCGGCGGCGAGTCCGAACAGATCGCGATCGTGCCAGGCAAGCCAGATGAGAGTTTCCTGATCGAGCAGATCACGCCGGTCGATGGGCACGCTGAAATGCCGGACGAACCGTTTAAGGCCCTCGACGAATCCGAAATCGATATCGTTCGTCGTTGGATCTCGCAGGGCGCAAAGAATGACTCGCAGGCTGACACCGGGCCAAGATATACCTCCGACTCGCCGCCCGTTTACGTCGGTGCTCCACCCCTGACATCGATCGACATCTCGCCCGATGGGAGCAAGATTGCCGTTGCCGGTTTCTATGAGGTCATCGTCCTTGATGCCAAAACCGGAAGCACCGCGGCACGTTTGGTCGGCATGAGTCCTCGACTGAACACGGTCCGGTTCTCGCCCGATGGAAAACGCTTGGCTGCCATCGGCGGAACCCCTGCTGTACGAGGTGAGTTGCAGATTTGGGATCTCGATTCAAATGAGTTGACGCTCTCGCGATCTGTCACCTACGACACACTCTGCGGAGCAAGCTGGTCTCCCGATGGCAGCAAGCTTGCCTTTGGGGCGACGGACAACGTGGTACGTGCCGTCGAGACCGAAAGTGGCGAACAGATCTTATTTCAAGGTGCGCATGACGACTGGGTTCGCGACACCGCATTTACTCCCGATGGCAAGCATGTCATTTCCGTTGCTCGCGATATGTCTTGCAAACTGACCGAGGTCGAGACGGAACGATTCATCGACAACATCACGTCCATCACTCCTGGAGCGCTCTCGGGCGGCCTTAGCAGCGTCCAGTCGCATCCAACACGCAACGAGATTTTGGTCGGAGGTTCGGACGGCGTCGCAAAGGTCTATCGGGTATTCCGGGAAACCGCCCGCAAGATCGGTGACGACGCGAACCTCGTACGCAAAATGCCAAAGTTGCCGGGACGTATCTTCAGCGTCGCGATTAGTCCGGATGCATCCCGTTTGGCGGCAGCGTCCACACTTGATGGCATGAGTGAAGTCCGCGTTTGGCAATACGATTTCACGAGCGAGTTGACTCCAGAGTTAAAAGCGATCTTGGCCAAACGTGTCGCGGATCGTAACGCCGATGAAAAGAAGAAAGTTGACGCTTATCAGAATTCGGAGATCAAGGAACTCGCCAAGTTCCAGCTCGAGCAGGCCGCAATCTTCGCTATCGAGTTTGCAAAGGACAACTCGCTTGTCGTCGCGGCTGCGGACGGAAAAATCCGTCACCTCAGCCCGGAGGGTGATCTGGCGAACAGCTTTGATGCGATCAAGGTCGAGACAGAATCATCGCTCGCGGCCGCTCAATTTGATGCTCGCGGATGGAACGAAGCCGTCATGCAACGATTGGAAAACGCCGCGGACGAAAACCGTCCCGCTGCCGGACAAATCACAGGATTGGCAATCGATCCCGAACAAATCGAGATGTCTTCCCCCTACGACTACACACAGCTGATCGTCACCGCCACTCTCAAGGACGGGTCCACCTTCGACGTCACGCGGCTCTGCGAGATCGAGCTACCGAGTTGGGCAACCATAGATGCCACAGGACTATTGCGTCCCGCGATGGATGGCGGGGGCGTGATCAAGGTCCAATTCGCCAGCCACCATGCGTCTGCCAAAGCAACCGCCTCGGGAGTCAGTCTCCCGCATTCGGCAGCGGGGGAACAAGAACCGGGAGAACCGTCCGCACGAGATCACGGCGCGGTGGACTACATCAAGGACGTGGGCCCAATCCTAAGTCGGTTGGGTTGCAACCAGGGCACGTGCCACGGAGCTCAAAAGGGCAAGAACGGATTCAAGTTATCCTTGCGTGGCTACGACCCGACTTATGACCTTCGCGCATTAACCGATGACCTCGCCGCTCGACGTATCAATCCGGCGTCGCCCGACGAATCCCTGATGCTTCGCAAGCCACTAGGCCTCTCACCACACCAGGGTGGCGTGCTGATGAGCCCGGGTGACCCCAACCACACGATTCTTCGACGATGGATTGCTGACGGCAGTCGCGTCGACATGAACTCCACGCGGGTATCCCGTATCGAAGTCTTTCCGGTCAATCCAATCGTGCAGAGCACGGACGCGAATCAACAGGTTCGCGTCGTTGCTCATTACGCAGATGGAAGCCAACGCGACGTCACGCGTGAAGCCTTCATAGAAAGCGGGAATACCGAAGTCGCGACCGCGAACCGTACCGGTCTGCTGTCGGCCGTTCGCCGAGGCGAAGCGCCAATTCTTGCACGCTACGAAGGTGCCTATGCAGCCACCACGCTCACCGTCATGGGCGATCGTGATGCGTACAAATCAACCGACGCGGAAACTTGGAGTCACATTGATGAGCTTGTTGCTAACAAATGGGAACGCGTCAAAGTCGCACCGAGCGATCTTTGTGACGATGCGACTTTTCTTCGCCGTGTTCATCTCGACCTTACCGGATTGCCACCCTCCAGCGACCAAGTCCGCACGTTCTTGAGTGATGAAACGCCGACCCGTGTCAAACGTTCCAAAGTTATCGATGAGCTCATTGGAAGCGAAGCCTACATCGACTTCTGGACGAACAAATGGGCAGACTTACTGCAGGTGAATCGCAAGTTCCTGGGGGTTGAGGGAAGCACAAAATTCCGAGATTGGATTCGATCAGCCGTCGCCGAGAACCGACCGTATGACGAATTCGCCCAACAGATCCTCACTGCCTCAGGCT
>JBPCVD010000405.1:0-3602 GCA_051010815.1 Rubripirellula sp. | reverse complement strand
GTATTGGCGATTCCCGCGATATTCCATTCGCACGCGGCGATCAATTCTCTCTTCAATCGTCCCGGCGATTGGATTCCCGATTCTTTGGCAGTGAAGCAAGACTTCAATGCCTTTCTGAAGCACTTCTCGGTCTCCGATCTGATCATGATCGCGTGGGAGGGATCCGACCTCGACTCGGAATCTCTGGACGAAGCCACGTTGGCGTTGCAGCCGTTGGTCGAGCCCGGTCCCGACGTGATCGCGGAGTCTGAGCTGGAACTGCCCGAGAGTGTGCGGGCGAAGATTGAGACGCTTCGCCAGGAAAGCGGCTTGCAGTACCCGCTGCGGTGGGTTCGAAGTGGAACCGAGACACTTGAGCAGCTGACCTCTTCTCCCGCAAACTTGTCACGGGGCTCCGCCGTGAGGCGGTTGCAAGGTTCGCTGATTGGTGATGATGGCGAACAGACTTGTCTCGTGCTGTCGTTCTCCGCGGCGGGTTTGGAACAACGTCGCGTGTTGATTCCCGGCATTCGAGAAATGATCGCGTCGATCGTGGACTTGCAGTCTGATCAAGTCGCTGTGGTGGGAGGTCCGTTCGAGGGCGCGACGGTGGACGCTGAGAGTGTGCGATCCATACGAGTCTTTTCTCCTCCCTCCGCATTGATCGCTGCCCTGCTCTGCTTGATCTGTCTTCGGTCGATACCACTAACCGGGGCGATCGTTGCCGTGGCAGTGATCGGCGAGGGCTTGGTGTTGGCGGCCGTTTACTACACGGGCACGCCAATGAATGCCGTGTTGATTGTGCTGCCGCCGCTCGTCTTTGTACTGACGGTCTCGGCGGGCATTCACTTGAGCAATTATTACCTCGATGCGGCAGCCGATTTTCCCGAACTATCTCGAGCCGAAGCCGCGCAGCTTGCCATGAAAGCGGGCGTGCCGCCGTGCAGTCTGGCAACCGGCACGACGGTGGTCGGATTGAGCTCGCTTCTGCTGGTTCGATTGGAACCTGTACGGATCTTCGGTGGCGTGGCCTCGCTTGGGGTCATCTTGACGCTTGTCCTTCTGTTTCTGCTGATTCCCGGCGCCATGGTTCTGACCAAGCCTCGGCGCCGCTCACATGCCGACGTCGATGAACCGCGGGGCGGTTTGGCGGGTTGGGCTCGCATGTGGATGAGACGCCGACTTGCCAGACCATGGCCGATGATCATTTCGTTCCTGGTGGTTGCCGGTGGTTTGTCATTTGGATTGACGAAACTGGAAAGCACCGTGAACGTTCCCAGGATGTTCTTGCCGGAGAGTGACATCCGTCGGCAATACGCTTGGTTCGAAGAGAGCGTTGCGCCCACGGTGACCGGCGAACTCATGCTAGCCTTCCCGCCACTAACCGAAGAGGATGATCCTTTAAAGAGGTTGGCGGTCGTTGGACGCACTCATGCCCGGTTGCTGGAGCTCGAACAAGTTGGCGGCGCGCTGTCGGCCATGACTTTCGTTCCTTCGGTTCCCCGTCGGCGCAGTTTGAGCGCCACAGCACAGCGGAGTGTAATCCGAAAGCTGATTCGAGATCCCGATTCGTCGCTTGGACGATTGGGATTTATCGCGAGAGATCCTGATGACGAGATCTGGCGAATCAGCATTCGCATGCCGCAAAACGAGGAGAAGGACTTCGCCGAGGCACTGGTGGCGATTCAGGAGGCCGTGGACGAAGTTTTGGAAGAGACTGACAGTCTTGCGGTGGCGTCGCTTACGGGAAGCGTTGTCATCGTACAGAAGTCACAGGAAGTGCTGCTCAATGACCTGTTCCGAAGCTTCATGACGGCCTTTGCCGTGATCGCCGTGGTCATGGTCTTGATGCTGCGAAGTTTCGTCGGTGGGCTCATTGCGATGGCTCCGAACCTGTTTCCGACCGTCGCTCTGTTCGGATTGATGGGGCTAGCTCGGATTCCACTTGATATCGGATCTGTGATGTCGGCGAGTGTGGCTCTAGGAATCGCCGTCGACGACACCGTCCATTTGTTGAGTCGATATGGGTCTCGTCGTGCGCGTGGGCTCGGGCAGATTCGAGCCGCCTATGGGGCGCTCGAGCAGTGCGGATGGGCGATGTTCCAAACGACATTGGTTTGTGGCGTATCGCTGATGGCATATTGGTTCAGCGACTTCGTGCCGACGAGCCGATTTTCACTTTTCATGTTTGGACTGTTGGCCAGCGCTTTGCTCGGTGTCCTGCTGCTGCTGCCAGCTTTGATGGCCAGTCCGTTGGGCCGCTGGCTATCGCACACGATCGGTGTCGACCCTGACGCTGCCTTGTTCGCGGACGTCGCCGAGAGTGGACCGCCCAAGGATATCCGGCGATTGCCGACACGGTGGCAAAAGCAGGTTCCCCATGGGCCAACCAGTTTGCCCGACTCGAAGCACTCCAAAGCGACCGATTCCGGCACGGTTCAACAGGACTCGACGTTGGGCGACTAGGGCTGGGGCAGGTGGGCGACTAGGGCTGGGGCAGGCGGGTGACTAGGAAACTCCGGTCGCCGCGAGTCACATAGATGGCGTCTTCTTCCAGCTTCACGCAAAGGGTCACGAGAAACTCGATCAAGAGATCGAATTCGGATTCGACGTGGAACGAGACTTCAAATCGTTCCATCACATCGTGGACTAGCATCTCGGTGCGATCGACCCAAAACCCCTTCACGGGCGTGGGCGTTTGTGTGTAGGCCTGATAGCGCTCCATCAAATACTTGTGAATGGTCGAACGTGCGGTTCGAGCATCGTCAAAGAAACGTGGGTCATCGAGTTTATGAGACGGGATGTAAAACACCGTCATCTTGCCCAGGAGATGCAGATGTGGCGATTCTGACATGGGAAGTTTTCCACACGACGGGTCAAGCAATCTATTTCAAGTCTCTGCGTGACTTGATCAGCCTTTGACGAGCCGGCTGATAGCTTTGAATTCGGGGCGGTCGGCGGTACCGAGCCATTCGAAGAGCGCCGATTCGGCACTGAGGATCGTCGCGCCGGCATCCCGCATGCGTGCCAAGGCAACCTCGTGGTCACTTTCACGGCGGGCAGCAATCGCATCCGCAATCACGTAGGGGCGAAGTCCTTCAGCGAGCAGGTCGAGCACCGTTTGCAGCACGCATATGTGAGATTCAATTCCAGTCACGACGATCTGATCACGACCCGATTTCATCCAGAGTTCGAGGTTGTCGCGACACACAGCCGCAGAAAACTCGACCTTCTCCTCTGGCTGCGTGAGATGCTCACGAAGCGATGGGATCAGCGTTCCGAGGCCCTTAGGATATTGGACCGTCGCAGCAGTCGGAATCGAAAGTAAATTTGCTGCTGTGATTAGACGCAGCACCTGCGCTTCAACCTGGTGCGCACCAGGGATGACCGGGCAGAGTTTCTCCTGCAAGTCGATCACCCACAACGCGCTTCGCTGGGCATGCAATCGAAGTGGAGAGCGAATGTGCATCGCTACTCGCCGCTCGACTTCTTCTTAGGACTCTTGCTCTCCGACTTTTTCTTGGGAGTCGATTTCTTGTCGCCTTTGGCATCACCCTTGGAGGACGACTCTGCTTTCGAGTCGGCAGCCGCCGCCTTCTTGTAGCCTTCGCTGCGGTAATCGG
>JBPCVD010000404.1:0-33753 GCA_051010815.1 Rubripirellula sp. | reverse complement strand
TACACGCGAGCGGCGCCGTACTTCTTTTGCTTCTCGCGATACTCCGCGCGGTAGGCATGCCGTTCTGCACGCATGAAGGCGATTTCGGCGGCGGCACGTGCAACCATGTCGCCGTAATTCGGTTCCGCTAAACGATTGGGGAATCGCTCGCGAGTTTGTCGCACCAACGTGTCTGCCTCTTCAAGGACCAGGCCGCTATAGGCCGGGCCGGCGTAGATCTCAAGCTTGCAGCGGATTCCCAGCAAGTGAGCGAGGAACAGGTGCTCGCTGTCCGAGAACGTCTCACGCAAGTCGGTGAGAAACTCATCCGCGTCCTCGTACTTTTTCTGTCGAATGTATTCCGCAGCCGCTGCCATGGTGGCGTCGTCGGCCAAACGTCCGGTGGGGTCGTCATAGCGGATCTGATCGAGCACGCGAATTGCGTGCCCATCCGTATCCAATCTCGGCTTCTTCGGATCCGTCAGGTTCAGTTTGAACCAACCGTCGTCGGCTTTGACGGTATCAATCCAATATTGACTGATCGAGAAAAGTCGGGCCGCGACCCGATCGAGATGGCGGTTACGTGGGAAGTCTTTTTGCAACGTCTCATAAACTTCGGTCGCTTCACGCAGGCGGTCGGCAAAGAACAGGCTCTCGCCTTGCATGTACATCGCGTCTTGTTCCAAGGCGGTTCCCGGGGCCGCTTCGCCGGCACTCTTGAACAGCTTGGCGGCATCACGGTAGGTTGCGACGCTCTCTTCCTTCGTTTCGGTTGTCGCTTTACGGAACAACGCGTCCGCCTCTTTGTAGAGATCTTTGGCTCGGGTCGAGTTCTCTTGCTCACGTCCCGTGACAAAGTTGAGCACCTTCTTGCTTGTCTGCTGTGTTTTCTCTGTCAGTGTGGGGTCAGGTTTGGCAGGCGTGATTTGAACCGGCGTCTCACCAGAAACTTGGGCGATCGGATTGTCGGAAGTCTTCTCAGCGACTTTGGGTTGGACTACGGGGGAAGCCGTTTCCAAATCGACCGGGCCAGCAAGCGATCGGCATCCTGTCGTGAGCCCGATCGCGCAGATCAGGAAATAGACTTTCACGGTGTGAGCGCTGAGTTGGCAGTGTCGCATCCAGGAATCAATCCGTTGAGTGTGTCGCATCATTTGCTCGGTTCCGTCCTCGTTGCGGAGGGTAAAAAGGGCTGCATGCGAGGCACGCTGCCGACTACGGTTTGGATGTAGCGGTTCATCACGGCGCGAAGTTCGCCATAAAGGTCCGCTGGAACGTTCGCCGGTAATTCCAACCCGGAAAACTGCAATCGTCTGAGTTCGTCAATCACCGAATGACGGACGGAGACTGTTTGGCGTTGCCGGGGACGGCAGCCATTACAAACCAGTCCGCCGGCCGAGAGTGAAAATGCTAGTCTTGCTGTTTTGGCCACTTCGCCACCACAGTCGGTGCATTGATCCGTTCCGGGTGCATGCCCCAACATTCGCAGCAGCTGCGCATCAAAGAACGCCAATGAAGAGGCAACCTCTCCAATGCCATCAATTTGTTGCATTACGCGAATCGTCAGATCGTACACGTCGGGATGGGGATCGTGATCGTCGGTCAATAGTCGGAGCATTTCGGCTATGTAGTAGCCGGCATACACGCGTTCCAATGATCGCTCGCCGCCACGAAACCGCCGATGCAGTTTGGCTTCGGTCAGCAGATCGAGCGAATCGGAACTCTTACGTAGGACGACTACACGACAGACGGCAAGCAGGTCAAGCGCGCCTTCAAAGGGGCCTTTGGGCCGACGGGCACCTTTTGCGATCGCTGATATGCGTCCGAAGTCCCTGGTCAGCAGTGTGCAGATCAGGCTGGTCTCACTGAATTCGACCGCTCTCAACACAATTGCAGTGGTTTGTTCCGCCGCCACTGTCTCGCTCGTTGGCTACAGGAATTACGGGTACTGGATACTGGCCAATCGCCGCCTTCCCGACGTTGCGATCAGAGGATCTGCGTTGCCATCAAAGCGAAGGACGATCTTTCGAGGTTGTCCAAAATCAGACGCTAAAGTTCACCGTAATCCCCTAGGGACGTTAGAAACTCGCTCATTTCGCCGGCAGCATGAGCGTCGCCCTGTGCCCTCGCTTGGTCGATTCCAACTCGAAGACGCTCGCGGGCCTCATCCACGCGATCGAGGTCCGCCAGTTGCTGTCCTGCCATAAAGAATGCGGGGACGCAGGGCGGGTCCTCACTCATCAACTGGTCGAGTTGTTTCAAGCTTTTCTCGTGGTCGCCCTCGCTGCGTAGTTCCATGGCCAAGCTATAGCGGAGGAATGTGTCCGAGGGATCTTCGGCCAGCATGGCTTCGATTTTTTCGCGTCGATTCATTGGCTTGCGATTGGAGAAAGAGTTTCACAGTTGCAGGGCCGCGTTTCACATCCCTCGACGATGACTTCCAAGAACAGAATCGGCAATGGGCCATCCCCACCCGAAGTCTTTTCGGAATCGTCGTAATCGTCAGAATTGATTCAACGGGAACAACTCGATCGGCCGATGGAGACCGATGATACAGCCCGTTTCCGCATTCAACGCGAGATGTACGCATGGACCGCGTCAACCGCAGCAGGATTCTCAATTCTGCTACCTACGCCTTCACTGCCGTTCTTTTGACGGCTTCGCTTTCCTTAGCGGAGAGCTCAGGGGTTCAGCAAGCCGTGGGTCAAGGAGGCAACGAATCGGGCGCTATCCAACAAGTCGTTGGAAAACAGCCTCAGACCAGGCAGACCCGCCCAGGCCTGCTGGAGGTCTTGTCGGGGTCGAAGCCGATAGGCAACGTCAATCACAAGCACGAGAATATGCCCAAGGGCGATTCCAAAGGATTGCTGGACGTACTCTTCAGCGGAGCGCGAACCAAGTCGTCGACCACCAAGACGACATCGAGCAAGGCAACATCCAGCAGGACGACTTCCGGTAGGACGACGTCCAGCAACAACCATCAACACAATCATGCTTCGCAGGCCAGCAGTCGCAGCAACGGTTCCACCTCAAACAAGAAGACATCCACGGCCCAAAAGTCGGGCAATGTGAACTGGGACGGAATTCCCTATCACCGTGCGAGTGCTTCTCGCAAAGATGGTAGTGCTGAGCCGATTCGCGATCCGTCGGCCAATACCGCGTCGACTAGCGGCAGAACAAGAATCATCCGTGGCGGATCAGGTCGTACGATCGAAGCGCGTCCAGCATCGACGCGTCGGAATTCTGAGCCAACCCTTGCAAAGCCGCCCACTTCGGCCCTCGCCGTTCCTGAGCCGCCTCGTGACGTCGAAGCAGAGAACGACATTGAGCCGATCCCTGCTACGCCAGCCCAGTCTCTCTCGACAAACTCCAGTAGCCGCCGAAGCAGCCGCAGGAATGTGCAAGCCTTGGATGCATCGGAAGTCGCCGCTGCCTCGAAATCTCCAGCAACCCCAGCAACCTCAGCCGCTGCGAAAAGCGAACAGGTTGACGAACTCGTGCCTCGTGTGGCACGTCGCGAAGTTGCTTCGCCGAAGCCGACACCGGCAAAGTCACCGGTTCCAGCTACACCTGCTCCGAAACTAGAACGAAAGCCCGTACCAAGCCAAGCGGTGGCCGCAAAGGAACCAACACTACCTGTGCCGCCGGCGGACGATCCGGAGTCCCAGACCGCCATCGCAGCGATCGGTGCTCCAATGCCTACGCAGCCAATTCGCCATGAACCAGCCTCTTCCGGTGACCTGCAAAACACTCCGAACGCGGCAATGCCTTTGCCCGTCACCGCGCCGCTAGCTCCAACGCAGTCACATGCGATCGCACAGATGCAGCCGCCCGTACGACCGCAGCCTGCTGTTCAGGCTCAGCCCGCCGTGCAAATTCAACCATCCGTACAAAACTACCCGAGTGTGCAAACGCAGCCAGGTGCCGTCGCTCAACCGATTGTGACCGCGCCGACGAGCGTGCAACCGCAAACGGTAATCGCCACGCAGCCGGCCTACAGGACTCCCGTCAATCCTGAGGTCGCCACGCATCCGTATGCTGCCTCCACACCCGCCTCGGCAGTCCCAGCCGCCACGGCATCTCACCGCGCGGGCCCGCCAAGTGGAGCATTCGCGCCGGGAACCGGAAACGTCGGGCATTACAATGCGTCGGCACCTGTGGGGTCGGGCATCGTGCCGAATAGCGATGTCGCGTCCTACCGACGTCCTTCGCAGCCAAACTACAACCAACCCGTCAGCGACCCCTATGCACTGGGTGCCAACGGACAGGGTGGGAATCCTTACGGCCGTCCCGAGACCGTTGGCAACGGTGGAATTCCGATCCAGCCAATCAATGGCTATCCCGCGGCGAATGGTGTCGAGCCAAATCCCAACCGGATTGCCGATAACTTTGCGGCGTCGACGTACGAGAGCCGGAATCAAATGCGCGACACAAGTCGCTCAGCGGGTGCGACCGCATCCACATCCGAGTTGCCCGGGATTCGGGTCGCCACGTACGGCCCCAGCGAAGTCATGATTCGGCAAACGAATCAGTACGAAATTCGCGTCGAGAACCGCGGCTCCATCGACGCATCCGGTGTGATTGTGCGAACCGTCGTCCCTGATTGGGCCGAAGTGCGTGGGCAGAACGCGACGCGAGGTAACGTTGACACGCAAGCTCAAGGAAGCCTTGAACGCATGGTGTGGACGATCGATCACTTACCCGCAGGGGCCTCGGAGCGAATGTTCGTTCGCCTGACCGCAGCCCGCAGTGGTACCTACGATTTGGATGTTGATTGGACAACCTTGCCTCAGAAAAACGTTGCCAAGGTGAAGGTTCACGAGCCACTTCTGAATCTTACGATCGAAGGACCTGATCAGGTCGTCTACGGGAAGTCACAAACCTATAAAGTTCGCGTGTTGAATCCCGGAGACGGCACGGCACCGAATGTCGTCTTCACTCTTTCGCCGAACTCCGCCACGCCACAGACTCAGCGTATCGGTGATATCCCACCGGGCAAAGAAGCTCAGTTTGATGTGGAGTTGACCGCGCAAGATCTTGGAGACCTCAAAATCCATGGCCTTGCATCGGGCGATCTGGAGTTGCGAGCTGAATCATCGAAGACGATTCGCGTCGCCGCCGCCAACCTGGAGGCTATGCTGACAGGTCCGGAAGTCAAGTATCAGAACACCGAAGCCATGTACAGCTTGCAGCTGCAAAACAGCGGTGCTGCTTCCAGCGAAAAAATTGTTGCGACTCTTCGATTACCTTCAGGTGTGAAGTACTTGGGCGGCATTGAGGAGGCGGTCGTTCAAGGCAACGCCCTGAAGTGGGAAGTGAGCTCATTGGCACCGGGTGCGACCCGCGACTATCAATTCCGTTGCAACATGACCTCAACCGGAGAGCATCTGTTCGCCTTCGATTGCAAAGGCACTGCGGCAGGCAATACGGATGTTTCCATCGCCACTCGCGTCGAGTCGATTGCTGACTTGGTGTTGACCGTCAGCGACCCCGCCGCGCCGGCACCGATCGGTAGCGATGTGACCTACGAAATTGTTGTACGCAACCGCGGAAGCAAGGAAGCGACAGAAGTTCGCGCCATCGCCCAGTTCAGTCACGGCATCGAGCCTCAACGAATCGAGGGCCAAAGCGGTGAAGTGGTGACGGGCCAAGTCCTGTTCGATCCGATTCCCCGCATCGGCCCCGGCAAAGAGGTGCGACTTCGCGTGATTGCACAAGCTGACCGCGCGGGGCATCATCGATTCCGCACGGAAGTTCGATCGGGAGACACGGTGCTCGTCGCGGAAGAAGCGACTCATTACATGAGTCCTCAAAGCGATCGGGTGAGCCGACGTAGCTCGAATGCAGCGACCCGCTAAGCGGTGCTGAACAGTTTCGAACCCCCAGACGACGGGGTTCGGCAAAGACACTTTTGACAGGCTCGCCACATCATGTGGTGAGCCTGTTTTCGTTGAGCTCTTGTCATTCCGGCATGCCGCAGTTCACGTCACTGCAACCACTTGATTGGTCATTGCTGGTCTACAATGTGCTTCCCGTTGCTGAGGGAAGATCCCGCTTTTCGAAGCTTCACATCCCGCCGAGTTATCCCGCGCCTTCTGGAGAGATGTTCATGCCACGTTTGAGCAAGAGCCGCCGCGACTTCATGCAGTCTGCCGCCGCTGCGTCAGCGGTCGCAACGACCGCCTATTTCCCCTGGACTGAAAAAGCGTTCGCGAACCAATCGAAGAACGACCGCCCTCGCATTGGGGGAATCGGGCTCGGAGGAATGGGGAGCGGCGACTGTCGTGGTCATGCAGGCTTTGGCGACATTGTGGCGATCGCTGACGTGGATCAAAAACATGCCGAGCGTGCAAACGCAGACGAGCGAATTGGGAAGGGCAAGGCCGATCTCTATCAAGACTATCGCAAACTGCTCGATCGAAAAGACATTGACGTGGTTAGCATCGCGACGCCAGACCATTGGCATGTCAAGATTGCCATCGAAGCTCTACTGGCAGGCAAACATGTGTTTTGCCAAAAGCCACTTACGCTGACACTGGAGGAGAACCAATTGATTCGGGATGCGTGTCGTAAACATCCGGATCAGGTGTTCTTCATAGGCACTCAGCAACGCAGCGATCGCAAAAAGTTCTTGCGAGCCGTCAACATGGTTCAGAAAGGATTGTTGGGTGACATTCGCAAGATCACTGTCGGCATTGACGGTGGATCGGCGGGCGGTCCATTCACGAAATCCGATCCACCTGCCGAGCTCGATTGGGATGCCTGGCTCGGGCAGGCACCGAGGGTCGACTACATCGACAAACGTTGTCACGGGACGTTTCGTTGGTGGTACGAATACTCTGGTGGGAAGTTTACCGACTGGGGCGCCCACCACGTCGACATCGCGACGTGGGCGATTGGTGCGGACGAAGAGGGTATGGGGCCCACGTCCATCGACGGGACCGATGCGAAGCACCCAGTTCCGTACGAGAATGGGTACCCCACGGTCGACGACTGTTTCAACACTGCGCATGACTACGCCGTGATCTGCAAATACCCAAACGGCATCGAAATGAATGTCACCAGTCGCGGTGACAACGGGATCTTGTTCGAAGGCGACAAGGGACGGATCTTCGTTAACCGCAGCAAAATCGTAGGAACTCCGATCGAGGAGAACTGGGATCAAGGCGAGTTCGAAGATTCTGACCTGCAGCGTTTGTACAAAGACAAGCCAGCCGAGGGACATAAAGGAAATTTCTATCGCTGCATCAGCGAAGGCGGACTTCCGATATCGGATGTCTACACGCACGTGCAGGCGATGAATACGTGTCACCTCGCCGCAATTGCCGCGCGAGTTGGCCGCAAGATTGAATGGGATCCAAAGGCTGAGCGGATCTTGGGTGATGAAACGGCCGCTTCACTCTTTGCGCGAACGCCAAGAAAAGGGTACGAGATCCCACGCGTTTGACTGTTCGCGTTTGCAGGACCGCAAGAGCCGCAGAGTTTGACTACGGCTCGATGAATTCGAGCGGCTGAGTTTCCTTGACGTTGGCGACGCGGATCGCCAACTCGCCGGAAAGTAAACGTCGAAAGGTCTTGCCAACGATATCGCCTCGCCATCCCTTCAACAGAGACGGGATGGGATCATCTTTGCGGCGATCGAGTTCGTAGCCGAGGAGCTCTCGGACATCGTCCGCATTGCCAACGATCGGTGGCGCAAGTTTCTGTTGACGACTGATGCACGCGATCGAGGTCGACAGAAACTGGCTCAACATTGGTGAGACGACGCGTCTTGATCCACGCGGTCGACGCGGTAGGTCCTCATCCGGTGTGTCCAAGGCGGTACGAATGGCATTTGAAAGATCGTCATAGTGATCATTGAACCCCCGTCGTTCCATGCCACGAATGCTTTTGATCTTGCGCTGATCAGTCGAGCCTCGTTTCGCTAACTCGACGAGCAAGTCGTCACGCAGGACACGACGGGGCAGGCGATCGATTTCTTTTGCTCGGTTTTCACGCCACAGCCACAGCTGCCGAACGGTTTCCAACTGCCTTGGGTTGAGTCCCGAAGATCCGCTGACACGCCGCCAATTTTCGCGAGTCTCTGCATCGATAATCTTTTGTTGAAACGATGCTGTTTCCTCTTCCAACCAAAGTTCACGATCAAGCTGGACCACCATCGCCGAGATCTTGTCGTGCATCTCGGCCAGGTCCGTCACATCATTCAACGCATAGGTGATCTGGTCTTGGCTAAGTGGTCTTCGACACCAATTCGTGCGTGTTTCACCTTTGGGAAGGGTTTTGCCGACGAGTCGTTGGACGAGGGTACCGAGCGATGCGGGATACTCCATGCCGACAAAGCCGGCGGAAAGTTGCGTGTCGAACAGACCTGCGATCGGCTTGCCCGTGAATCGGTAGCAGAAACGGCATTCCTCCCGCGCGGCGTGAGCGATCACGATGCGTCCCGGTTCTGTCAATAGATCCCAAAAGGGCGTCGTATCGGAGACGTACTCCGGGTCGATGATGGCAAGCCGTTCGCCTGCCGCGACTTGAATCAGACAGAGTTGTGGTCGATAGGTGTCTTCGGAAACGAACTCGGTGTCGAAGGCAATCCGAGGGGCATCAGCAATTTCTTTACAAAACTGCTTCAGCTCATCAACCGTGTTTATGGAATCGTATTGCAACGTTAGGCTTGGATATCACGTCGGAAACTGGGCGAAACAGCTACGACTGTAACTACGAGACGTCGAATCGCCTATCCGGATCGGACGATTAATTGTCTTCCCCTCTTTCTCACGCGATCGAATCGATGTTGCCTGCCCCAACTCCAGACCCGCAATTTGGTCCATTTGGCGAGGCCGTTGGTTCTGGGGAGAGCCGCGTGGCCGAGTTGCTCGTCAGTGTCCGCGATCCGCAAGAATTGCTTGACGCGAGTGAGTCACAGGTCGCGATTGTTGACCTGAAGGAGCCAAAACGCGGACCTTTGGCGGCTGCGGATACTGAACTCTGGAGTTTTGCCGCGACGTTATGGGGGCGCGACAAGTCGCTTTCAGCTCGCTCGAGGCTTTCTGCGGCGCTGGGCGAGCCGGAGGAGGCGCGAAGTGTCGCGGGGAAACTTCCATCGGCATTCGAGTTCGCAAAGGTTGGGCCCAGCGGGTGCGGCGTCGAATCGCGTCTTCGGAAAGTATGGGAGGACATTGTGGCCTTGCTTCCGAGTGAGACCGAGTTGGTGGGAGTCGCCTACGCGGACGCCGACGCTGCTGGCTGCCTCCCACCCGAGGAGGTCTTTCACTTGGCGAAGAACGCTGGTCTGCGTCGTTGTCTGGTCGACACCTTTACCAAGGATGGTCGGTCAACGATCGATCATCTTGGTTTTCAGCGGCTTCGGGATCTGGACGCGCATGCTCGGCGTCTTGGCCTCTGGTGGGCACTCGCCGGTTCGATACGGTGCGAGTCAGTCTGCGAGATCCAGCGTCAAGGCTGGATGCCCGACTGCTTTGGTGTTCGAGGAGACGTATGCGTGGGTGATCGAACGGCTGTCGTTTCGAAAGCACGCATCGATCGATGGGTCGAGCAGTTGCAGACGGCGCGTCTGACGTTGCCGAGTGCATGAGGATTCACGCACTTGAAAACGCGTGTACAGATGGATCAATCGGACCACTCAAGCCCGGTCAGGTTCATCAATCGCTCCTCGAAATTGCCGATCAATCCGCCGACAAGCATCCAGTGTGCCTTGCATCGCAACTCAATTTCGCCGTGTCGATTGATGCGAAGAATCGAATCACCCGTAACACCGGCATCGTGAAGTTGCTTGAAGTCGATCTCGCCTTCGTTGACAACGTCAAGAAGCGTTTTTCCCGTTAGTTCGATGAACTGCATTTTCATTCCGATACCCGCAAAATCAAATCAGAAGAGATCGAACATTGTAGTTCGACGAAACTGAGTTGTGCGGAAATTCTGGGTTCACGGCTGGAGCAAATCATTCACGGTTTTTTCGAGGTCGCGTCCCGTAAAGTTTAACGCGGCAACCTTTCCATCGGCGTCGAGTATCGCAACAAACGGCAACGACACCATCCCGAAGGAAGCGGCCACCTGGTTGGCGACCTCGGCGGTCGGGGATGACTCTGCGCGGAGGCTGGGGAACCCAAGGTCGTTTTCTCGCAGGAAATCTTCGACGGACGTTCCTTCGACATCGAGGTTGATACCGACGATTTCAACTTGATCCGGATTGGCGTCGCGAATCGCTTTCAATCGTGGGACCAATTGCAGCGAGTCTGGGAATCCAGTGGCCCAAAAAGGCATCAGCACCACTTTCCCGACGTAGTTTTTCATCGGCAAAGGCGAACCGTCTGTTTTTGGCAGATCGGGATCAAAGGCTCGTCCAATCACATCCTTCCGCGCCTGCATCGCTGCAGCCGCCAAATTGACCTCGCGACCCGTCGCCGATTTCGCGTCGGAGAACTTGTCCTTGAGAACGTCGTAGGTCGACTCGACAAATTCGTCCATGCCGTTTTGCCCTTCGAACTCCAAGGCTGAGCCAGCAAGGTATTGCACCGTCTGCATGTCGGCCGATTCCTGTACGAGTCGAACGACTGAATCACGCCATTGGTCAACGGTGATCGATTCACCGTTCATCAATGCTGCACGCTGCTCTTCAATCTCGTCGAAGTGAACATTGCCAGCGATCTGGGCCGCCATCCGAGCGATCTCTGGTTCCTCGGAGTTCGCAAACAGGTCAATGATCATCTGGCGAATTTCCATTGCCGATTCTTCATGCCCGTAGGCAATCAAAGCTTGCCTGGCTTGCCCCATGATCATCATCGCCGGCACACCCGGTTTGGTTGGCCCCGACTTGATCTGTTGAAAGTACTCGACAATGCGGTTCGGTGCTTCTTCGTCTCCGTTTTGCAGTGCCTCGAGCGCGAATCCGATCAGAACCAACTGGCTGTCGGAGACAAGCCCCGGATCATTGGAGGACAGATTGGCGGTTGCAAGTTTCTCGAGGTCTTTTGCGACTTGGACGTCACCGAGAGACGCGAGATGCGAGAGCGCTTGCAGTTCTCCGCGCCCACCTTCTGATTTTTGACTGGGCGTGGAGTCAGGACTTGCGGCAAGACGACGTGATGCCTCTAGTTTGACCTTCACGATTTGAAGCAGCGTATCTCGCGCTTCTTGGGGATCTTCGATTCCAGCACGCTGCGAAAAAATGAGCTGCATCTGATGGTCCGCATCCGAAAGCAACTTGATGAGTTTTGCGGGCGATAAGTCGGGGGCTAGCTGCGTGGCGGGCGCGGGGTCGCTCCCGGCGATCTTGAAAGGCAGCGACTTGTCCTGTGCCCCGGGATTGGGTGAGGGGACCTCGGATGATGGCTGGTTAGATCCAACCTGGCTCCCGCCCGAGGGCGTCACGGTTGTCGGCGGAGGCGAAGCTTGTGACGCCTGGGACGCGAAGGGTTCGTCGGGTTCTGGTGCAGCGGCCGGGACGTTTTCGGCAGACGAAGCGAGCGGCTGTGTCACACGCTCCTGTTCCGCGTCCGGCAATCCTCCCGACGCCATGTAAGCACCACCCGTCTCGGAATCTGAATTTCCACAGCCTGCGACGAATGCAACTGCACAGGTCAACATGAAAATTCCAGGTAGGACTCTAGAACTTTGATGGGTGAGCGAGAGAGCATTCATATTCCGTTCCCGAGGTAGATCCGCGCTTCGTATCTGCTTGATGATATCGCGAAACGCCATCCTTGTCGGGATCAGCTTGGCATCAGTTTTCTGTGCGTGCAGAGAAATCCTGCTGTCCCACGACGTATTCCTCGACGATCTGTCCGTTGATGAGGTGCTCCTGAATGATGCGTTCGAGGACTTCGGGGGTGCAGCGACCGTACCAGGTCCCATCGGGGGCAACGGTTGCGATCGGTCCGCCTTTGCAAACGCCACAGCACTTCATGCCGACCCGCATCACGCCACCTTTGCCTGACAACCCCAGCTCTTTTAGTCGCCGTTTGAGATACTTCCAAGAATGCGCCATCTGTTTAGCACTGGCGCAGCCCGCCTCACTTCGATCCGTACACAGAAAAATTGTGCGATTGCTTGAAGAGAGATTCATCTTCTTAAGTCGATGTCTGGCGCTCGTCAGACCGTGGTCACCCATGGGGTTCCTCTATCGGGGCATCGCGGTGGAAAAGACCTCTAGTCTACTTCGAATGCATCCTGTCGAGGCCGTATCGAGAATTCATTTGGCTTGTTCCTAGCCCGTGAAACGCAACGCTCTTGCCACGTGACCCGACTTTTTCCGATAGTGCTGGCGCAGGTATTGTTCCTCAATTCAACGCCACCAGCACGTTCACTGTGACCAAAATCGATCGATACGTTCTCGTTCTCTTTATGAGGACGATGATCATCTGTTTTTGCTCGATCGCGGGCATCTTTATCGTGTTTCACGCATTCACGAGTATGGATGACTTGGTCAAGCAAGGTCAGGCTGAGGATGGGCTCGTGCGCGTCATGTTGCGATACTATGGACCGTACATGCTGCTGCTATTCGATTGGACGGGGGCCATTATCGCGTTGATGGCATTTTTGTTCACCGTCGGCTGGATGAGACGTACCGGTGAGTTGACGGCAATCCTCTCCGCTGGCATTTCTCACGGTCGGATTTTCCGCCCGATTCTGATCGCCTCGCTATTGATTGTGCTGGTTCAATTGGGAAACCGAGAGTGGGTACTTCCGCAGCATCGTGATGCTCTTTCGATGAAGGCAAAGGATATTGCCGGGGAGACGGAACAACCCATCCTGGCTCAGTACGACAAGACGAATCGGGTTTTGGTGGATGGCAGTTCGCTGATGACCCAAGCCAAGACCATTCGCGAGCCCGGTTTTCGACTCGATGGTCGATACCCTGGATTCGGAGATCTGTTGGTCGCAGGTTCGGCCCAGTGGGTCGAGGCAACTGCGGAACATGGACCCGGCTATTTGCTCGAGGGTGTCCAGCGACCTGAATTGATTGACCAACTTCCCTCGGTCGGGCTGGGACAGCGGCCTATCTTGATGACGAGCCATGACCAAAATTGGCTGGGATCCAAGCAATGCTTTTTTGAGACGACCATTCATACGGACTTGTTGCAGACGAATCAGTCGGCAACGCGGATGTCGTCCGTCGCCGAGTTGGCGGATCGCGTAAGGAATCCGGCAGTCCACAGCAGTATGAGCTTGCAAGTCTTACTGCATGAACGAATCATTCGACCGCCATTGGACCTCGCGCTGATTCTGCTGGGACTTCCTTTAGTTGTGAATCGCCACGGTCGCAACTTGTTCGTGATGATAGGCGCTGCAATGCTAACCGTCATGGGATTCTTCTTCATCAAGACGTTGGCAAGCGCGATGGGCGGCAGCGGTTATCTCCTGTCACCACCCATGGCAGCATGGCTGCCGTTGATCGTGATTGGCCCGATCGCCTATGTGCGGTTTCGCGACGTGCAGTTGGTATGACGCCAAGCGACGTCTCGGTTGTCATACCGGCAATTAACGAACAGGACGCCATTGAGCGGTCGATAAAATCTGCCTTCGATGCTGGTGCGACCGACGTGATCGTATCGGACGGTGGTAGCACCGACCGAACTCGCGATCTGGCGATGGAGTTGGGCGTACCGAAGGTGGTTCGATCCCTGCCTGGACGCGGGATTCAGATGAATTCTGGCGCCCTTCTGGCGGAACGTTCGTTCATTCTCTTTCTACATGCAGATAACATTTTGGGCGATCGATGTTTGGAGCAGATCTGCCAACATCCTGATGTGATCTGGGGAGCCTTTCATCAACGGATTGACTCCCAAAGGTTCCTCTATCGAACCATCGAGATTGGAAACGCTTGCCGAGTGCGTTGGCGACGCATGGCCTTTGGTGATCAGGCGATCTATGTGCGAAGCGATCAGTTCAAGCAAATGGGCGGCTTCGCGGAAATCCCGCTGATGGAAGATGTCGATCTGTCCAAGCGTCTCCGCAAGATCGGTCGACCGCGATTGCTGGATGGTCCCGTGACCATTAACGCGAGGCGTTGGGAGGACAATGGAATCCTACGCCAGACGCTTCGCAATTGGTCGATTCAATTGGCCTATTTTTCGGGCGCATCACCAGAGCGACTGAAGCGAAGGTATCGCTAGCCGGCGCGAGGGTGAGCCTTCTCGTATACCTGTCGCAGGTTGGCGGCGCTGACGTGCGTATAGATCTGTGTGGTTGCCAAGCTCTTGTGCCCTAGCAACTCCTGCACGCTGCGAATGTCGGCGCCACGGTCGAGTAAGTGTGTCGCGAAGCTGTGGCGGAGCGTGTGAGGGCTTATTCGTGAGTCGAGTCCTGCAACGGTAATGTGCTTTTCGAGCATCCTGCCAACACTACGCGTGGTTAAGATGCGACCAAATCGATTCACAAACACAGGAGCATGTTGACCGAGCGACTCGGTCTTCGGATCACGAATTCTCTTCTTTCGGTATCGCTTGATTGCTTGCAACGCATACGAACCCAAGGGACTGATTCGTTCTTTTCGTCCCTTTCCCCGAACACGGATGATCTGCTCATGTTCGTCGAGGTCACCGTCTCGCAATGCGACCAACTCGCTGACGCGGATTCCTGCTGAGTACATCGTCTCCAGGATCGCGCGATCACGTAGACCGGCTGTGTCGCCTGCCGGCGGTGCCATCAATAAACGACCCACTTCTTCGTTCGATAAAACGAGGGGGAGTTTACGCTGCCGACGGGGATTGCGGAGAGGCTTGGCGGGGTTGTCGGTTGCGAGACCCTGCCGCATGGCGAATCGGTAGAAGCTGCGTAGAGACGCTAGCTTTCTGGCAATGGTCGTTCTTGCGTATCCGGCTTCCTGTAGAGCCGCCTGGAACGTACGTAGGTCTTGAGGGGTCAGCGTATCAGGGTGCGGTACCTTTCCACGCGTTGTTTCCAACCAATCCACGAGGCCGAAGAGATCCTCGCGGTAAGCCTTGATCGTTAGATCCGACGCATTGCGCTCGGTCGCAAGGTAGCGAAGAAACTGGGCAATGCCGCTACGCATCGCTTAGTGAAAATCGTCGAGGGACAGAGAGTCGAATTCCTCGCTCGCCAAGACGTCATCCTCGCTTGGCACGGCATCGCGAATCTTACGACTGAGCATAGCCGCGTCGTACCAGGAAAAGTCGAGCTCAGGATCAGCCGCGAATCGGGCGAGTTGTCGCAACGTGTCGTCGCGGTTCTCGTCATCGAAAAGGAAGATGAATCGTTCTTCCCCTTTGACCAACGCAAGTACGTTGATTTCTTTATCCATCGTGGCGAATATCCGAATGCGTTGAGCGTCTTGTGGGGCAGGCGATTTCTGCCTGCCAGGGCTCAATATCGGCTCAGAGGCCATCGTAAGATGAGGTCGCTTTGGTCTCTTCCCCCGCGAGATTCCAGCATTTCTAAGATGTGGAGGTGACAACAGAAATGAACGAAATCATCGCTACGTTTTAAGTAACCCTGCCAGCTTGCCGGACGCGCATCGTCGCCTGACTCAATGTGGTTTGCGAGCCGGTTGGTGAAGTACGGGTCATCACCGCGATAGAGTCGTGTATGAGACAAAATCGGCTCATGGTTGACGATCGCAACCGGTCTAACGGGAGAAGGTGGATCAGGGATCAGGTCCGTTGGATTGGGCCAGTACTGAGGTAGCAAGGGACTGAGACCCTGCAAGACAGAAACGTCGTCGTGAAACTCGCCTTGCATGATGCCATCGACTTCGGCGACTGCAACGTTGCTATCAGCGAATCCATTTAGCGGAAGTTCTCCAGAGGTCAACGCGATATCACGTGTTGCGGCAAGTTCCTGCCCTGTCGCCCGCGATGCATTCGGCGAATGATCAGCGGCCGGCAGTGGTGTTTGTGTAGCGAGCTGGCTTCGAGCAAGATCGAATTCGGTGTCTCGCACGATCCGCGCCGGGATATCGTCCTCTTTGTCCGTCCCCCAGGGTAATCCATAACCATTGGGGATCGGATGAAAACCGTCGTTCGCCGCGTACAAATGGACGGTAATTGCCATTTGAGGCGGATAGTAGGAATCGAAGTCGGTGACGGAACCGACCACGATCGCTTCGACACCCATTTGCTGGGCAAGTGCCTGGAACTGATGGCCAGTGGTTGGTTCGCCGTTCGTGCGGCTGTACTGAATCCACTGCGCTTTGGCGACACCGACGGGCAGCACCTCAAATCCCGGGATCGCCTGTAACGCAGCGTAGTATTGGTCTGCGACCATCTCTGTGTTGATGGTCGGTTCATCGCTCTGGTTGTAAAACGGCAGGACGGCGATGCGTTTGATCTGCGGAAACGGGTTGTGAACCTGTTCACGCTGATACTTCTCCGGGCAAAATGCACAACCGCAGAAAGCGATCGCAATCAATGCGACCAGCGAGGCCGGAGAATGGAGTGGAAGTTTCACGAGAGTGTCACGCTATGATTTGCGCGCGACGTCTCCACCCCCGATGTAAGCATCGGCAAGGATGCACTCAAGCTTTATCTGATCCGAAGAGATTCCCTAAAACGTGCATCCTCGCACTCCATTCAGGGAGCGTAAGGATTGTTCACGTCGCGGACTCTTTGATCAAAGGGGTCCTGCGCCGTAACCATCTGCGGTTCATCTTGGCTGGGAAGCAGATGTGCAATCAGAAATGTTATCCCAGCGCCGATGACTGCTCCGACAATCGCGAAGACGTAGACGCCGAATCCCATTTCGACGTTCTCGCCGTGCCGCAGCACATGAACAATTCCCGCGATGAAACCTCCGGTGAACTCACCCACGATCCACATGACCACCAGCATGATCTGCATCAAGAGCGGTTTACGCCCCTTCGCGCGAAGCATTTTTCCCATCGATCTGCAAAGACCAATCACAATCAGAATCTCTAACATGGCGACTCCAATGACTTAGGAAGCTGGCTGGGAGGAAAAGATGCGAGATCATTGTTCGAGACCACAATCATGAAAGCGACCAACCGTCTCGTGGTTGTCTGCGAAGGAATGGCTCTGCTTCAGGGCAGCCGGTGCATTCCATCTTGTCGCGATCCCACGTGATCTTCTTGCCGACGCGGTAGGCAACGTTGCCTAAGTGATTTGCTTCGGTGAGTGGCCCAGCATAGGCGAATGGACTTCCGGTCGTCCCTTCGCCACGACAAGCTGACAACCATTCTTCGTGATGGCTAGCTGGAACCGGAGACGCTAATTCCGGTGATTCAAAGTCACGGAAATTGTCTTCGGGAAGAAGGAGGTGTTTGCGATAGTCTGACAGCAGCATGCCTTTGGAACCCACGAACAACACTCCACTCGGCCACTGCGGAATGTCCGCGTCCTTCCATGCTTGGGGTTTATGCGTGCCTTGGTACCAATGCAGAGAGACCGGCGGGAGATTACCACGTGCCCCGTACTCGTAAACGGCACTCATGGATGCAGGCGCAATTTCCGGATGAGGTGGCGGGCCAAAAGCCTCGATCGTCTGCGGTGCATCGAGTTCTAGCGCCCAAAACGGAAGGTCGTTCCAGTGGCTTCCAAGATCGGACATTGTGCCGTTTCCGAAATCCCACCACCGATACCATTTGGGACCTGGAAAGTAGACCTCATGAAAGGGACGCTCCGGCGCCGGTCCCAGCCACAAGTCCCAGTCGAGGTATTCGGGTGGCGTCATTGCCTGTTTTGGACGCTCGGTGATGTGTAGCTTGTCTTTGTGTTCGATCGATTCGGCCTCACTTTGAAGCCCCCAAGCTCGAGCAACCCATACATGTGCTTCGCTGACGTCTCCAATCGCTCCACTCTGAATCAACGCCACGACTTGATGGTAATTCTGCGAGGCGTGTATCTGGGTTCCCATTTGAGTCGCGACGCCGGCTTGGCTTGCAGCGTCAGTGATCCGACGTGTTTCCTCAACGTTGTAAGCGAGAGGCTTCTCGCAATAGACATGCTTGCCGAGTTGAAGGGCGGGCATTGTCGCATACGCGTGCGAATGCTCTGTCGTGCTGACGACTACGGCATCGACCTCATTTCCGATCGCATCGTAAAGCTTGCGGAAGTCTTGGAATTGTTTGGCAGCAGGAAACTTCTCGCCGGCATGTGCGAGGAATCGAGTGTCAACGTCACACAGCCCTACGATGTCTACCGAGTTTGAGGCCGCGATCGTTTGCAAATTTCGACCGCCTCTTCCACCCGTTCCGATCACGGCAATCTTCAGGCGATCGTTCGCTGCTGCTTTCGAAGTGGAAGGGAGTGCTGCAACACCAGTGAGGGCGGCAGCCTGAGCGAAAAACGATCGCCTTGAAGACTCAGAAAATGTCGCCATCGTCGTAACCCGCTCTGCCAATGGAAGTAAATCGCAACGCTGGACGCGATGAGAGCTTTCGATTTTAGCGTCGTGGGCTTCGACTTGTGGGGGGCCGGGGGAAAAGAAAAAGGGCGTTTCCGAGTGAATTCGGAAACGCCCTTTCGAGAATGCCTATGAGGATCATTCGCTGCCGTGCTTAGGCAGCAGCAAACCTTGCGGCGACTGCGTCCCAGTCGACGACGTTCCAAAACGCAGTCACATAGTCCGGACGACGATTTTGGTAGTTGAGGTAGTAGGCGTGCTCCCAGACGTCCAGTCCCAGAATCGGCGTGCCACCGATGCCGGCGACGGCGGCTCCCATCAAGGGACTGTCCTGGTTGGCCGTGCTGCCAACTTTTACCTCACCACCGTCGACGTACAACCACGCCCAGCCGCTGCCGAAACGCGTTGCCGCCGCAGCTGAGAATTTTTCTTTCATGGCATCAAGAGAACCGAATGCCTTGTCGATCGCCGCGGCCAGGTCACCGGAAGGCGACCCACCCTTGCCGGGACCCATCACGGTCCAGAAAAGGGAGTGATTGGCGTGGCCACCACCGTTGTTGCGAACGGCTCCGCGCTTGTCGTCGGGTACGGCGGCCATGTCCGAGACCAGATCTTCGATGGACTTGCCCTCAAGATCTGTACCGGCGATCGCATCGTTGACTTTGTTGATGTAGGCCTGGTGATGCTTGGTGTGATGGATTTCCATCGTTCGAGCATCAATGTGTGGCTCGAGGGCGTCGTAGGCGTACGTCAGGGAAGGAAGTGTGAATGCCATGTCCGAGGGCAGCTCCAAGTGCGGGACGGGGTGAAAACCGATTCCCAGAACGATAGCGAGCCGGCCAGCTCTCGCAAGTGCCTATCCCACGTCCTCATGGCGGATCTCGCCCATCAAGTAGCTTCGGAGACTGGCCATGACCTGGGAGAAACAGGTCGAGAGTTCGCCGTTTCGCCGATCTCGATTGCGGATCGGCTGTAGGCTGACATGGACATTCGTCTTGCTTGGGCCTCGCGTCGGGACAACGTCTTTTCGGACTTCGCTGAGCGTCATCTGCACACGAAGAGAGATTTGATGATCCGCACGCCGCCTCCCGCCTGGTCCGCAAATAGCATTCAGGCGAAGAGAGACATGATTCTCATTGACGCTAATGATCTCCGCCTGGTGATCGGCGATAAATCCGCGAAGTTTTTCAATCGTCAAGTCGATGGGGACAGGGGTCACCACGTCAAATTCGCTTTCGCGAGGTTTCGAATGGGTATCGAACCAGCGGAGCCAGCTACGCTTGGTCTCGGATTGCGAAAGGTCGGCTTGGCTGCCCGAGCCGAGCTGGATCACTCTGTTTCGGCCGTTGTCCTTCGCTTTCAGTAGAGCTCGGTCGGCTCTGGCAAGGATCGTTTCCTCCGTATCGCCAGCCTGAAACTCGGTGACTCCGAAACTTGCGGTGACAGGCTCCCCACCGAGACTTGGCAATGGGGTCGCCTCCAACGCCTTTCGTATGGTCTCGGCGCGTCCCGCGGCGGTTGCGTTGTCACAGGCGCCGGCTAGTAGCAGGAACTCTTCGCCGCCATACCGTGCCACGAGATCTTCGTCGCGACTGTGGGCGTTGAGAACTGCGGCGAAGCTAACGAGCGCTTCGTCACCGGCTGGGTGTCCGTGCACATCGTTAACACGTTTGAAATGATCGATGTCACAAATGATCAGACTGAAGCTGGATCCACCGTTTGTCGCCTTTTCGGTCAATTCCGAAATCGTGGCATCAAAGTGAGCGCGGTTTGCCAGTCCTGTTAATGAGTCACGGGTCGTTTGCCTATGTAGAGATTCGATCTTCTCTTCGAGATCGGTTTGGTCAGACAGATCCCGAGCGATCATCACCGTGCCTTGGATGCCTGGACATTCGCCGCTTACCGGCATCACCTGAACATGGACGGGTGTTGGCTCGGCGCCTGGGCGTTCGATCAACATGGAACGAGCGACGCTTTGGCCTGTTGTGAGGCATTCCTGGACAGGGCATTGTGGCTCCTGAGAGCCATCTTTTTCGCGCAGGTGAATGCACTTGCTGGTCAATGTCTGGCCGATGATTGTGTCTGCCTTGATGGAAGTTAGTTCTTCCATCGCGGTGTTCCATTCGCCGATCGTTCCCTCTGCGTCGGTAAAGACAATCGCATCGTTGAGCCGTTCGACCAGTTCGCGATAGAAAACGTTGTCACTTCGCAGCGAATCCCAAGTCAGTGGCTCACTTTCATCAGATGCAGCCCAGAACTCATTGCTGGTCCCGTTTTCTAGCTGCAGCAACCACCGGTCGACGATTGCGCCTTGGAGCATTTCGGGACGATCTTCCAGCATGCGATTGAAATCAATTGCGAGTTCTGGATCGAACTGCGTGCAGCTTCCGTCAACCAGTTCTTGGATGGCGCGCTCTCGGCTCATCGCTCGTCGATAAACAGAGTCGGTCGTCATCGCGTCGAACGCATCTGCAATCGCAAGCATCCGAGCGCCCAGCGGCAAAGCATCGCCGCGGGGACCTTCGCCATGTCGCCGACTGTCGTACCAAGTGTTGGCGTACATGACGATGTCAAGTAAAGCATGATCGTTCGTGCATCCGCGAAGAATCCCGCAGCCCAACTCAGCACTCTTCTCCATCGTGAGTTGTTCATCAACGCTAAGTTTTCCCGGTTTTCTGAGGATGCGATCCGGGATTCCAATTTTCCCGAGATCGTGAAGCAAGGCTGCAACCTCAATCCGGTCACGTGTTGCCTCGTCGAGACCCAAACGCTCAGCCCATGCGGAGCAACTGATAGCGACGCGAAGGCAGTGGGCCGCCGTCGATGCGTGCTTGGTTCGCAGCGCATAGAACAAAGAGGTTGCCATGCCGAGACGAACCAGCGCTAGTTGGTTCTCGAATTGGGAGTCCGACGTGGATGCTGCGTTGTCAGCAGACGGCGCCGAGTCTTGCAGGCCCGCCAGAAGCTGTCCGACTCGTTGTTGCCCATCCTGAACAGCTAGAATGGGGGTGTGAGATCCGGCGAGTCCATTTGAGGCGTTTGGAGTGGTTGTATCCGTCATACCGGTCAGAATGCCGTGCGAGAAAGGTGGCCTGAATAAGTAAACCCTACGTCACGGTTGGTTCACGGTCGAAACGATCCTCCGCACATCGCTTTCTTGTCGAGGTTTCCCCGCCGATGGGAGATAAATTGGCGGCTTCTTTCTGCCCAGCCGGCTGAATGCTTGCGATGATGGGTCGCCGTACCTACTATGAAAATGGTGATTGGAGTTCGCTTTGAGAGATGTTTCTCGGAATCGGCTCGTTCGCGATCACTACGGTTCGAGCGGATTTGCGACGCACGTGGCGTTGCTGGATCTTTTGGGGCTCGGTCACGCCGACCCGGTCTGACCTCTTCGTCTTCTTTGGTGCTGCTTCTGTGAGTCTTTCCGAGTTCGATCGCGACTTGCTGCAGAGTTGCTTGGACAGGGCTCCGCGCGCCTGGCAAAACTTCGCTGACCGTTTTCTAGGTTTGGTGGTCCATGTCGCCAACCATACGGCCGAGGCACGGGGCGTTTCTCTTGACCAGGCGACTCGCGACGATCTCGTCTCGGAAGTCTTCCTGACGCTCGTGGCTAATGACTTCGCCGTGTTGCGGAGGTTTCGTCGCAACTGTTCTCTCGCGACCTATCTCACGGTAATCTCGCGTCGGGTCATCGTCCGGCGGTTACCCTCAGGTCAGGCTATGCCAGCCACTGTGATGTCAGAACAGCCGGTCGCAGACGAGGTACCTGCTCGCATGGAAAATGCCGAAGAGGTTCAGCAGCTATTGCTGAGACTCGATCCACGAGAAGCCAACGTCGTCCGCATGTATCATCTCGAGGGCAAGACCTACGAGGAGATCAGTCGCGTTGTCGGAATGTCCCAGAACAGCATTGGGCCGGTTCTGACTCGGGCTCGGGACAAGATGCGAAACGGTTCCAACTAGTCCAGTCCTCAATTACGACTGGGACTCAACCGCCTGAACCGTCAGCTTGTGCCCATCGGTAGCGGTCACCTTCACCGAAACCAAATCGCCCACAGCCACCTTGGAGGGTGACGGCACTGCTAGCTCCGAAGGTGCGTAACGGCAAGTGGTCCCACGGAGCAGCTGAATCGACCCGGTCTCCGAATCCGCTGACGTAGGCGATCCAATGTGGTCCAGCGCCGGTAGCTCTTTGGACGACTCAACGAGTAGCTCAACTTTGGAACCGAGGAGCTCGCGATAGAAGTCGTTTCGCAATTCGCCCTCGAGTTCCATCAGCTGAGCGACACGTTGGCTCCGCACGTTCTTAGGAATCTGATCGGGCATTTCGGCGGCCGGCGTTCCTCGCCTAGGGCTAAAAGGAAACGCGTGAATTTTCGAGAAGCCTGCATCGCGGCACGTTTGCAGTGTTTGTTCGAATTCCTCGGGGCTCTCTCCTGGGAAACCGACGATCACGTCAGTCGTAATCGCAGGGCGATCAAGCGTTTCTCGCAACAGCCGGCAACGGTCCAGGAACATCCGCGTTCCCCAGCGTCGTCGCATTCGTCGCAACACGGAGTCGCTTCCACTCTGCAGGCAGAGATGCAGGTGCGGGACGATTCGATCTCGATGCTCCGCCATCACGGAAATCAGTTCACGCGTGACCTCGGTCGCCTCGATGCTGCTGAGGCGAATACGAAAATCGCCCGGCAGGTCGCATAGATCGCGGATCAGGTGAGCGAGCCGGACCCACTCCTCCTTGGGTTTGTTCCGGTTCCAGTCAACGCCGTAGTGCCCAAGATGGATTCCGGTCAGCACAACTTCGCGATGCCCTGCCTCCGTGAGCCTGCGCACCTCATCGACAATGTCTTGATGTGGACGGCTGGTAAGTTTGGGACGCACGTGTGGAATGATGCAGTAGCTGCACCGCAGCAAACATCCGTCCTGAACCTTGACATAAGCGCGATGTCGTCCGGAAAATCCATCCAATCCAGTCGGGACGTCGATCACCCCAAAACGGGACATCAAGTCTGGCAGCTCGCGTTTGTCGGTCACCACCTCGGTGACACCGGGCAAGGCCGCCACTTCATCTGGAGCACGTGTGGCATAACAACCCATGACAACGATTTTCGCGTCCGGGTTTTGGCGATTCAAACGTCGAACGACTTGTCGACTCTTGGAGTCTCCTTCGTTCGTTACGGTGCACGTGTTAACGATGCAAACGTCTGCCTCTTCCGAGTCAGAGCAATCTGTATAGCCAACGCGCTGCAGGCCTTGTCGAACCAATTCGGTTTCGTACTGATTGACCTTACAGCCGAGAGTGGCGACGCGGAGCTTGGCGGTCATGCAACGACGATCACTCGTTTACTGGCTCGATCGAGGCCGACATGCTTCCCTTGCAACGAGCAATCAATTCGTCTTTGCCAAACGAATGGATCTGTTCGCGTTTCAGTTCCGCATGTTCCATCGTCGTCGTGAGGCAAATCGCGCGCCCGCTGGAATCGACTTCTTTTGCAATCTGAAATCCGGTCTCGATGGGATGCCGAAACACCTGCTTCATCATAAGAACGACGTAATCGTAGCTGTGATCCGTGTCATCCCAAAGAATGACGTGATACCGAGGCTGCTTCTTGGGCTTCTTCTTTTGCTGCTTTTCGGTTTCGACTTGCGGTTCGGCAACCATTGTTTGCTGATCGGCCATTGCGGATCATGCTCCTTGCGTTTCGACGAGACAAATCGCTGCGAAGATGAACCGTGATTCTCGCCCGCAGCGAAGCGCGTATATTGTAGCGCTAACGATTGCCCGTCGGCAGTCCTGAATTGCATAAATCGTGAGGCTTTACAGCGATGCCCGCTTCGTCCCCCTTGCTTGACCAACTCGATCAGTCCGCTCCGCGACACCTCCAAGAGTTGATGGAATGGTTGAGGATTCCCAGCGTAAGTAGCGACAGTTCCCGAACGTCAGAGGTCCAGCAAGCGGCGAGCTGGGTCGCCGATAAACTCGCCAAGGCTGGTCTTGAGGTTGAAATTCTGCCCACCGAGGGACACCCCATGGTCTATGCGGAATCGCCAAAAATCGATGGGGCCCCAGTGATCCTGGTATATGGACACTATGACGTTCAGCCCGTGGAGCCGCTCGACGAGTGGGTATCTGGTCCGTTTGAGCCGACTGTCCGGGATGGCAATCTGTACGCTCGTGGGGCAACCGATGACAAAGGCCAAGTGCTGACGCACGTCCAAAGTGTTTGCGATTGGCTAGCGAGCGGAGCCGCTCTTCCTCTCCAGGTGAAGTTTCTGATTGAAGGCGAGGAAGAAGTGGGGAGTGAGAATCTCGAGAGGATGCTTCCCGAGCTTCGCGACCGGTTGCAATGTGATTGTGTTGTGATCAGTGATAGTGGTCAGTATGCAGATGGGCAGCCAGCGATTACCTACGGATTGAGGGGAATCGCCACTTACGAACTCAAGGTCGCAGGTCCGAGCCAGGATCTGCACAGCGGGTCGTTCGGGGGAGCGGTGATGAATCCGGCGATTGCACTCTGTCAGATGCTGGCTTCGATGGTCGACCAAGAGGGACGAATTCAGATTCCAGGTTATTACGATCACGTTCGAGACCTCAGCGACGAGGAACGCCGGCAATGGAGTCAGCTTCCGCAAGACGATGAACAGTTCGCCCAATCCGTTGGAGTGAAGGAGCTGTTTGGTGAGCAGGGATACACGACGGATGAACGTCGCTGGGCGCGGCCGACATTTGACATCAATGGCCTGACCTCAGGACATCAGGGTGAAGGTGTGAAGACCATTATCCCGGCCACAGCATCGGCTAAATTTAGTTTCAGGCTCGTCCCCGATCAGGATCCGAAAGCGTTGACGGAGACAGTCAAACTACATCTGGAAAAACATTCGCCTGCCGGTGTGACTTGGACGTTGACACCGGACCATGGTGCGCCGGGGATGCTGGCTGCGACCGATAGCCGATTCGTGCAAGCTGCAAATCGAGCGATTGAGTCCGCGTTTGGTGTGTTGCCGGTCTTGATTCGAGAAGGTGGTTCCATTCCCATCGTTACCCGCTTCCAAGAAGTGCTCGGATGTGATTGTCTGTTGCTCGGCTGGGGACTCTCGGACGACAACGCCCATAGTCCAAATGAGAAATTTCGAGTGGATGACTACCATCGCGGAATACGTGCCTCAGCAATCCTTTGGGATGAAATCGGTAAACTCAACTAGCAGACTGCTTACACCATGCTTGATCGCAAATACATCATCCAAAACGCCGAAGCCGTCCTTGCGAACTGTCGACGCCGCGGTGTCGATTGTGACATTGATCGAATCGTCTCCTTGGAAGCTCAACGACTCGAAAAGTTGAAGCTTGCCGAAGACCTCAACCGTCAGGCGAATGAGACCAGCAAGGGGATTCCAAAAGCCAGTGACGCGGAGCAACGAAATGCCTTGATCGAACAAGGCCGTTTGTTGCGACAAAGCAAAGAAACGGCACAGCGTGAGCGAGACGAATTGGAGGAAGAGATCCTCGCGCTACAAGCGGCGATCCCGAATCTGACGCACCCAGACGTGCCCACCGGTGGCGAAGATGACGCCAAAGAACTGTCATTCGGGAAGACCGACAAACCGAGTTTTGATTTCAAACCGCTGGATCATGTGGAGTTAGGCGATCAACATGCGATGTTTGATTTCGAGGCTGGCGCTCGGGTCGCTGGCGCAGGTTTCTATTACCTGAAGAACGCCGCGGTCAGGATCGATCTAGCCTTGCAGCAGTACGCCATTAGTTTTCTTTCTGAGCGTGGCTTTACGCCCATCACGACGCCCGACCTCGCATTGACCCCTATTCTTCAAGGGATCGGCTTCACGCCACGTGGTCCGGAAACTCAGATTTATAGTATCGAGAAATCGGAGTTAAACCTTGTTGGTACTGCGGAGATCACGCTCGGCGGCATGATGGCTGGACAGACGCTTGATGCCGAGGAATTGCCTTTGTTGATGTGTGGACTCAGCCACTGCTTTCGAACCGAAGCCGGTGCCGCAGGACGTGCAACGAAAGGTCTTTATCGTGTGCACCAGTTCACGAAGGTCGAGATGTTCGCCTTCACGACCCCCGACACAAGCGATGAGGCGCATCTAAGGATGCGAGACTACGAGTGCGAAATTTTCGACGCGTTAGAAGTTCCGTACCGCGTGATCGATACCGCGACCGGTGATCTCGGCGGACCCGCTTATCGTAAATTCGATCTCGAGGCTTGGATGCCTGGACGAGGTGACGGTGGAGCCTGGGGCGAAGTTACCAGCACAAGCAATTGCACGGACTACCAGGCCAGACGATTAGGCGTGCGATTCAAGACGGCGGGAAAAAAGGGGACAGAGTTCGTCCACACGCTAAATGGAACGGCTGTAGCCACTGGGCGAGCAATGATTGCGATTCTTGAGAATCATCAGCGCGCCGATGGCAGCATCCAAGTGCCCAAGGTGCTTCAGCCTTGGGTCGGTGCCGAAGTACTGTCACCGAGTGCTTAAACACGATCGAGCTGTTGTCTAAGACACGATTCCGGATTTGATTGCGCGAACAGCTGCATCGGTACGGTCATTCGCCTTCAGTTTTCGCAGAATGTTCTGCACGTGCTCTTTGACGGTTTCCACGCTGATTCCCAAGGACCGCGCAATCTCCTTGTTGTTGAGTCCCAACGCGATGTGGCGAAGGACCTGAGCCTCTCTGGCTGTCAGGGGGAAACCATCCGGTAGCTTCGAGGTATCGACGTTTTCCCTCATCACACGACGGACCAACGCAATGGGGCTGTGAGGAAGAAGATTATCGCCCGCCGTTGCTCGCTGAAGCGACTCACGTATCGAAGCGAAGCCAACGCCCTTCAGCACGTAGTCGGCCGCCCCCAATGCGGCAGCACGAGCCACATACGTTGGGTTTTCGTACGCAGTCAACAAGATGACCGGTAAGGTGGGACGCAATTCCTTGATCCGGGATAGCGTCACCAAGCCATCCGTGCCGGGCATTCGGATATCCATGACCACCGCATCTACGGACAGGTCGCCCCCCAGTAATTCCAATGCGCGGTCACCCGATTCGGCGGCCCCAACGATCGTAAACTCCTCGCTCTCGAGAAGCCTGGTGACTCCGATCCGCGCGACCTCATGGTCGTCGATGATTAGTATTTTCAGCATTTCGCCCTCTGCCCCAGCCTGAATTCGTCAGGTCGATTCTGTTAGCCCATGATGCGAGGCGATTGTTCACGGTCTGGGCGGCTTCTGCCAGATGTGATGAGGTGACATTGGGTCCCGTTGTGACTTGCTTGTGGTTACTTTGGAGGCCTTGAATTGGTTCTTTGGAGGGGTTTCTTGGGGTTGCTCTCGTTGTGTCTGCCTCGAATCCGTTGCTTTTTTGACCGAGCCCCTTCTGTGACCTAGATATGTCTGGCCAGAAAGGTTTTTTCAGAAATCCAACGGAAAACCGCAGTGCTTCTCATCGGCGGCCTCATGTGGCCGCATCGCGTTTCTTCATTCCCTTGTCGCCCGTCGGGACATTCATGTCACCTTCTGCTTCGATTCTGTTGGTCGATGACGACCGCCAACTCGCAGAGTCCATGGCGCAATGGCTGCGTCATTTGTCGCACGAAGTGGAGACTGCCGAGACGCTCTCGGAGGCGAAGGCCTCGCTGCAGCATCGTCCATTCGACTTGGTCATCACCGACTTGCGGTTGGGGCACGAAGATGGATTCGATCTGATCACCCACACACGGCAGCATCACCCCGACTCCTCAGTGCTGGTCGTCACCGGTTACGCCACACCCGACACAGCAGTTCAGGCTGTTCGCGCGGGAGCATTCGACCTGCTCACCAAGCCTTTGATCGATGAAGAGCTCAGTGTTGCGATTCAGCGTGCTGTCACTCAAAGCGAAATCTCGCGAGAGAACGAGCAACTCCGACAACAGCTCGATCGGCGTAGCGGACTCGAGAATATTCTGAGTCACGACTATCGCATGATGAAGATTTTCGACGTGATCGATTCCGTTGCCGATGCCCGAGCCTCTGTGTTGATCACTGGCGAGAACGGAACCGGCAAAAGTATGATTGCACGCGCGATTCATGCCCGAAGTTCCCGGCGAGCGGGGGCCTTCGTCGAGGTTGCCTGTGGGGCTCTGCCCGACACCTTGCTCGAGAGCGAGCTCTTTGGCCATGTTGCGGGGGCCTATACCGGCGCCAATCACGACAAAGCGGGCAAATTTCAGCTGGCTGACGGCGGGACACTGTTCCTGGACGAAATCGCGACCGCGACGCCGGCCATGCAAGTCAAGTTGCTCCGTGTACTACAGGAGTTTCAGTTCGAACCGCTAGGCGGGACCGAAACCCATTCGGTCGACACTCGCGTGATCCTGGCCACGAACGAAGACCTGACCAAGGCTGTCGAGGACGGGGCTTTCCGGCAAGATTTGTTCTATCGCATCAATGTGGTCAACATCGTGTTGCCGTCTTTGCGAGAACGTGTCGGCGATATTCCGCTGCTTGTCGATCATTTCCTGCGAGAGGCCGCAGAGACTTGCGGTCGCCAAATCGATGGCTTCGATACTGCCGCCATGGAAATGCTGCAGAGTTACGCCTGGCCGGGCAATGTCCGCCAGCTTGAGAACGTGATTGAGCGAGCCGTCCTGCTTTCACGGGACGAGAAACTGACGGTGGAAGATTTACCGCCCGAACTCAGCGGACGCGGCGCGGCTCCGTTTTCGAGTATCGCCACCCACACTGAATCTGAGCCGATCGGATTGAATGAAGTTCACGGAAAGACGTTGCGGGAGGCCCTGGAGGCTCCGGAGCGGCAAATTATCTTGCAGGCGCTTCGCCTGAACAGTTGGAATCGTGCTGCGACAGCCGATTCCCTCGATATCAATCGAACCACCCTCTATAAGAAAATGAAGCGACTGGGGCTCGATGATCCCCGGCTTCAGTTCGCCTAGTTCTTCTCGATGGCGGAGGATCGATAAGCCGGTCCTAGCGCAGTCGGCTTCGGTTTTGATAGCAAACGTTAAGTTCGTCTGTTCGCTTTCTCTAATCCTCAAGGTCAACCTGACCGATAAATCCAGACGTGTCTGATTCTTCGCAAGCACGCAATCTGGATTTGATCACTCGTGTCAGAACCCGCCGGTTCCATTTCCGCTCCGACGAAGCACGAATCGTCGTTGGTTCGCTGGATCAACGAATGGGGTTCGGCTGTCGTCGATGGCATCACCACGATCGGCGATATGACGCTTTTCATGTGGCAGATGTTGAAGTGGTTATTCACACGGCTTCCCTGTCGCGGGACTGTCCTCATCAATTTCTATCAGGTGGGGGCGCTGAGTCTGCCAGTTGTCGCGCTGACGGGGACTTTCATTGGCATGGTTCTGGCGGTTCAGAGCTACGGCCAATTTCATGCGATCGGGCTTGATAGCCGTCTGGGCGCGGTGATCAACCGCACGCTGGTGAACGAGCTTGGGCCAGTACTTGCCGCAACGATGTTGGCTGGACGAGTCGGAAGCGCGATGGCGGCTGTGCTCGGCACGATGCGCGTGACCGAGCAGATCGACGCCTTGACAGCGATGGGCGCGGACCCGATTCACTATCTGGTCGTGCCGCGGTTCCTGGCCTGCATTCTGTTGATCCCCTCACTGACGATCATGGCGGACTTCATGGGGATCGTGGGGGGCTACTTCTATAGCGTGATCATTCTCGGGATCGATCATGCCGCCTACCTCAATCACTCACGAGAGGGCGTGGACGCATTCGACTTATTTAGCGGTCTGTTCAAGAGTGTGTTCTTTGGGGCGATCATTGCCGTGGTCAGCTGTTATCGTGGATTTAATTGCGAGGCAGGTGCAGAGGGCGTCGGCAAAGCCGCGACCACGGCGTTTGTATATTCCTTTGTCATGATTCTGGCGGTGGATTTGTTTCTGACCATCGTATTGAATTCGATTTACTCCACGATCTACCCGAACGGAACGTCGTTCCTATGAGTGAGAATGTGGACAAGCACGAAGACGAAATCGAATCTTCGCAAACGCCAGGCGACGAGCTTCAAGCTGAGTCGGGGGCGCCGTTGCTCGAAGCGCGGAACGTCACCGTTGAGTTTTCGGATCAAAAGGTGTTGTTGGACATCAGCCTGAAGATCGACCGTGGACAGACGGTTGCCATCATCGGCGAGAGCGGGTGTGGGAAGACTGTTTTCATGAAGACTTTGGTTGGCTTGGTGCGGCCGAGTCATGGCGAAATCTATTTTGCAGGACGCGGATTGCATGAGATGGGGCAAACCGATTTGACGGAAACGCGACGTCGATTCGGGTTCGTTTTTCAAAATGCCGCCTTATTTGACAGTATGTCTGTCTTTGAGAACGTCGCTTTCCCACTTCGACAGGGTGGTGTGGTTGCCGAGACCGAAGTCATCGACCGAGTGTTAAAGCATTTAGTCGAAGTCGGTTTGCCTGCCGACGTTGCGAGCAAGCGGCCGGCGGAATTGTCGGGTGGAATGAGAAAGCGAGTAGGGTTGGCACGTGCACTCATCCTCAAGCCAGAGGTGATCGTTTACGACGAGCCGACGACGGGCCTCGATCCGATCATGAGTGACGTGATCAACGAGCTAATACTTGATACACGGCGGCGTTATCCGGTGACCAGCATTGTCGTGACGCACGACATGCACACGGCGCGAAAGGTCTCGGATCGAGTTCTGATGTTTTATCCAAGGCAGCGGCTCGAAGGCGATGCTTCCCAAGTATTGTTCGACGGGCCACCCAGCGATTTGGAACATGCCAAGGATCGGCGTGTCCGTCAATTCGTTCGCGGAGAAGCCGGTGAACGTCTGAACGAACTATCTCAGGGTTTGGGAGTGTAGCTTCGCCAGAAGCAATACCGAAACAAGAGTTATCATGGACGAAAACAGACTGCGATTCGGCGTCGGAGTGTTGGTGATTTCGGCGATCGGAATCGGCATCATTTTGACCTTTTTGTTCGGCGCTTTTCCAAGCGTCCTGCAGCGTGATTACACGTTGAGTGTCGTGTTCCCATCCGCCGAAGGCATTGGCGCGAACACCGCTGTCGTACGGGATGGCGTTCGTATCGGTCGCGTTTCCAGTATCGATTTGCGGGAAGAAGGCGGCGTCCTCGTCACCCTTTCGATGGACGCTACCAAGACGCTCTCTCATAGTTACGTGCCACGCATCGGTTCTGGAAATTTCGTCACTGGTGACGCGCAATTGGAGTTCGTGTTGGCCAAACCACCGACACTCTCTTCGATTTTTAGCGATGACTTAGAGTTGGTGAATAAACCGTATACCGACGGAGAGTTTCTCGACTACGGGACCAAGTCGGAGAGCCTATTCGAGATGCAAAACGACCTCCAGCAAACCTTCGATGCGATTCGGAATGCTGGTGAGTCGATTGCGATTGCCGCTGAGAGCGTGAATCAGCTTGCCGATGGCGTGAACACGATCATTGGTGGCACAGACTCCAAGGTCGAGGAAGTTGCTGACGAGGCGGTCAAAGCCTTGCAAGAATTCAACGGTGCGATGTCGGATATTCGCGCGATCGTCGGCAACCCCGTGCTACGGGAGAGTCTGGAGAAGTCCGTGGTCAAGTTGCCTGAGGTGCTGAACGAGGCACAACTGACGCTTGATTCGACGCGTCGCACCTTCGAGAGTTTTGAGCGTGTGGGTGACCAATTTGAGAAAGTGGGTGTCGCGGCCGTCGATACCGTCAACAGCGCACGCGTGACGGTCGATAGCGCACAGAAGACGGTGCAGAATATCGAGCAATTCACGGAACCGCTGGCGCAAAACGGCGACAAGTTGGTCAACCAAGTGATGAGCACGATGGCACGCGTGGAAGCGGCCTTCGTTCAGATCGATGATTTCGGCAAGTTGCTCAACAGCGACAGCGGTTCAGTGCGTCTGCTGATGGAGGACGACGAAATGTACTGGAAGATTCGTCGGACCGTCGAAAATATCGAAAGTGCCACTGCACGTGTTCGCCCAATTATGGACGATGTGCGTGTCTTTACCGATAAGATCGCTCGGGATCCAAGGCAGCTCGGCGTGCGTGGAGCCTTAAACAACAAGCCCAACGGCATGGGGTTCAAGTAAACACCAACGATCGCGAACCAATCCGGTTATGATCACGCCGAAGTGATGAACGCGATTCGGCTAGTGTGCCGCTCGCAATTGGCCGCGTGCACGTCGGACGGCCGCTTCTTTGATCTGTGCTTCTTCCGGTGTTCCACCGGGCATGTCGAGCGCTGTATCGAGTGCAGCGTGCGCCTCGTCGCGATTGAGCAAGTCGACGGGGATTGATCGAGCAGTCAGCACGTTGATGACGTCGCCTTCTACATGCGCGAATCCGCCATCGACGTAATAACGCTCGGGGCCTGCGGCCGTTTGCAAACGCAACGTACCGTAGCCAAGTCGACCGATCATGGGTGCTCGGCCGGACATCACTCCCAGTTCGCCATCGAACATCGGCAGCGACACGTACTCAGCCTCGCGGTCGAGTTCGGTACGTTCCGGCGTGACTACTACGCAACGAAGGGTCATTTGCTGGCCTCTTCCATCTTCTTAGCTTGTTCTTCAGCCTGCTCGATCGAACCAACGTACATGAACGCCTGCTCGGGGAGGTGATCCCATTTACCGTCGCAGATTTCCTCGAAACTACGAATGGTGTCTGCCAGAGGAGTGATCTCACCTGGTTTTCCGGTGAAGACCTCAGCAACAAGGAACGGCTGGCTCATGAAACGCTCAATACGACGAGCACGATGAACGACCATCTTGTCATCTTCACTCAACTCATCCACACCAAGAATCGCGATGATGTCTTGGAGCTCACGGTATCGTTGGAGGATCGTTTGCACGCGTCGGGCGATTGCATAGTGGCGATCTCCCACGTACTGCGGATCCAGAATTCGGGAGTTCGAAGCGAGAGGATCGATCGCTGGGTAAATGCCCTTCTCCGAAATCGAACGCTCGAGATAGATGAATGCGTCCAACTGACCGAAAGCAGTTGCCGGTGCGGGGTCCGTCGGGTCATCTGCAGGCACATAAACGGCTTGCACCGATGTGATGGCACCTTTCTTGGTCGACGTGATCCGCTCCTGAAGGGCGCCCATTTCGGTCGCAAGTGTTGGCTGATAACCCACAGCGGAAGGCATCCGTCCGAGAAGTGCTGACACTTCCGAACCCGCTTGCGAGAAGCGGAAGATGTTGTCGACGAACAGCAGGGTGTCCGCACCTGTCGAGTCACGGAAGTACTCTGCCATCGTCAAAGCGGAAAGGGCGACACGAAGGCGAGACCCAGGTGGCTCGTTCATTTGTCCAAAGACCATGCAGGTTTGCTCAATCACCTTGCGGCCAGTGTCACCAATTTCGGTGTCTTGCATTTCCAGCCAGAGGTCGGTTCCTTCACGAGTTCGCTCACCAACAC
>JBPCVD010000403.1:0-5027 GCA_051010815.1 Rubripirellula sp. | reverse complement strand
ACGATCGTCGACTCGTCGTCGGAAACGCAAATCGCAAACACCTGCCTTCGATGCGGACGAAAGCGAGTCACCAAACTGCACGAGACAATGTCCCAGAGTTCCACATCACCATCTCGCCCTCCGGTTGCAATCACACCACTGTTCGAAAGTTCAGCAATCGTATTGACGCGTCCGTTGTGTGCTTTTTGAATTGTCTTGATTCGATCCAGCTCACAATCATAAAACACCAAGTCACCTCCACTCGTGCCAATCACCAGTGTGGAGTCTCGACAATATCGCAAGACCGTTGGAGCGGAACGCGGCAGCGCAAAGCCTTTCGCGAGGCGACCTTCTTTGACGTCAAAGATCTCGATGCCATTGTCGGTTGCAATCGCTAAATGGGACTCGTCTTCGTTGAACGCAACACTCCTGACAAATTTTTCCTTCATCGGGAGTTCGAATCGAGGGTGATCCCAATCCCCACTCGCATAAATGTTGAGAGGCCCGACACGCTGCGCAATCGCCAGCAGCTCACCGGACCCCGAGATACTCACCGCTGCCGTACCCGCCGGCACCGTCGGAATCTCTTTGATCACTTCCAGAGATTGATCTCGGATGATCACACCGGGTGCGGCGCCGCCCGTCGCCAGCCACTTTCGCTTCGGATCGACGGCAAGAACCATTGCCGGTTGTTTGGGCCCGTCCATCACCGTTCGTGTTCCGGTCGAGAGATTCCACAGCGATAGAAAGCCATCCTCATCTCCGGCCAGCACGCTGTCACGCCCGAAATACGACAGGCTTCGGACCGCGGAGTCGGCCCATAATTGTTGTGGCCGGGTAAAAACTTCGCGATCGATTGCCGCTACCACACCGTCACTACCACCGATCACCAAGCACTTGCTGTTCTTAGATATATCAATCGGAGCTCCAGGCCTCGCGTGAGAGTTCAGCTCCATGATTGACCGACCGGTCTTGTTGTTGAAAACGTAGAGCGTTCCGTCTGACGATGTAACGACGAAGTGATTGTCCGTTAACGCGTCTAGATCAAGAACCGTTCCCATGAACATGTCTTGAAACACACTGGCTGCGGACTGCCGTGAATAGGGCAGATCAACCACGATGTAACGCGCGTCGTACGCACCAGCCACCAGCTGCCTTCCATCGGGGTTGATACACATGGCCTCCATTCTCGGGATCGTGTCGAACTGGGAGATCGGATCGGGAATCGAGTCTTGCCCTTTTGCCAAAACGCCCGTCACTCCCCAAACACGTACGCGGCCCGCGGAATTCCCAACATAGAGCGACTCCCCGTCCGGAGAAAAACAGATCGCTTTGGTTTCGGCACCGCGTCCAGAAGGAATGGCTGCCAACAATTTTCCGGTACCCGAATCAAAAAGCCGAATCGCCCCTTCCTTCCCCGCCGAGTAGATCAACTCACCGTCCGGCGAATATCCAACGTGCCGCACCGGCGGTCCGTGCTCAAACTGCATGTCGATTTTGTCGTCGCGAAGAGGCTGATAAACTCGCAACTTCCCGTCAATCGCTCCCGCCACTAGGGACGACGTGGTGGGTGAGATCGCAATCGCAGTGAAGCCATCGTGGTCGGCTTGGAGAGTTCGTATCGTTCGCCTATTTGGTATGTCGAAGACGGTGACGTCCGGTCCCCCCGATGTGGCAGCACAGAATTCTCCGTTACCGGAGACTGCAACATCCAGCACGCCATTGCCGATTCGCCCGACCGCTTGAATCTTGCTCGATGCATGCTCGAGATAACGAAAACCGAAGCCGCGCATTTCCGCTGTATCTGGGTCTTCCGCGATTTGCTGAAGCATGCTGTTCACACCGGTCGGGCTTCCACCCCGATACTGTGCCGTAGCTTCGTTCATCCAAGCGCGGTACAGCTTTTCTTTCGCTGAGTAAGCGTTATCGACCGACTGCTTCCAAAAGTAACTGACTCCTATCAGTCCCAAGGTTAGTGCTAGGAAAAGACTGGCGGTGAGGCCTGAAACGGCTGGCCGACGTTTGCACCATCTCCAACCGCGTTCCAGCCTCGTGATCGGTCTCGACTGAATCGGCTCGTCAGCGGAAAAACGCTGCAACTCTTCCGCCAGCTCACTGGCGGTTTGAAAACGTTTTTCGGGCTCTCGCTCCAAGCTCTTCAGACAGATCGTCTCCAAATCGCGTGGAACAGTCGGCTCGAGCGTTCGCGGTGATGGCGGATCCTCACTGACCTTCTGTTGCAGAATCGCCCGCGCATTGCCACGAAAGGGAGATTCCCCCGTCAGCATCTCGAACAGCATCACACCGACCGCATAGATGTCCGACCGTGCGTCGGTCTCCTCCGTCTTGCCGGTCGCTTGCTCGGGCGACATGTAGCGAACCGTACCGACAATCTGACGGTCCGATGATATCGTTTCGTCCGCAGAAAGCTTCTTTGCCAAACCGAAGTCGGTGACATACGGCTTGCCTGCCAAATCGAGCAAAATATTTGCCGGCTTCACATCTCGATGAACCACGTTGTGCGTGTGCGCAAAATGCAACGCTTCCGTGACGGGGATCAACAACCGAGTGATTTGCTTGAGCCTGGGGCGTTTGCTGGTCAAACGGTCTCGCAGCGTGACACCATCGATGTATTCACTAGCGATGAAAATCTGGCCGTTCTCGTCGCCGACTTCGTAAACCGTGACGATGTTGGGATGCCTGAGGCCTGCTGCCGTTTTCGCCTCGTGAAGTAGGGTCGAAGCTTCGGGCCGACTGGAGTTGGGAAGCTTGAGCGCGACTTCCCGCCCCAACCGAACATCATCCGCAAGCCACACGTTGCCGAATGATCCTCGGCCAAGTAACCGCAGCAGCTTGAATTGCGCGACCTGTGTACGCTCGTCACCCGATGAATCGAGCGACTTGGTGGCCAGCGAACCATCGTCAATCGATTCGTCGCTCGATAGCAGGTCACCCGAACCGCGTCGCGAATGCTCTTGCTCGAGCGTGGCATCACGACAGTCCTCGCACAGCGTTCTGCCGTCGGGACGCGTACTGCTGCCCGGCCGACTGCCGATCGGTTGACCACATTCAACGCACTGGCTGCTCATGAGCCCCTTCCTGAAAAACCCCTCTCATTTTCCTTCGACTATGTTAACGCACTCGAACGCAAACTACTTGCCGGCTCGTTTCTTTTTGCCCGACACAGGCTCGCCCATCTTCGCACGCCAGGTTTCGTAGAGGCCGCTCATCTCTTCGACACGCTGCGGAAATGCAGCGGAAAGATCGTTCAATTCGCCCCTGTCATCCCGAAGATTGAACAACCGAACACCTTCCGGATAAACCTCATCGGGAGCTCGATGGGCGATATTCTCATGATCGAGTTTGTATTGCAAATGCGTCCAACCGGGTGAGCTAATCAGCTTCCAATCGCCTTGCCGAATACTCCATGTCTCTTTTCCATCAGTAAAGCAAAGGTGATCGTGGCCGGAATCAGGCGTCGAAGTTCGCAGTCCGCCGACCAAACTTCGACCATCAAGATTTGACGGAACATCTCCACCGGCAAGCTCAACGATCGTCGGGAAAACATCCATCCCCGAAGCGATCGCCTGTCGGCTCTCCCCCTCGGGTAATCGCCCAGGCCAAGAAACGATGAGCGGGATTCGCACGCCGCCCTCGCCGAACATGTACTTGTAACCACGAAGCGGGTCGTTGTTCGAGTAAGTGTTGATCGTGCCTCCGTTGTCAGACAAAAACACAATGACCGTCTTCTCACGTTGGTTCGTTTTCTCCAGCGTGTCCAACAGGCTTGTCACGCTGTCATCGAGCGCCATCAAGTTCGCCAGGTACCGTTTGCGTCCGAGTGGATCGACCTCGCCAAGGTGTCCCCACTTCTTGTGCCAGTCTTCCCAACTGCTTTCGTTTGGATCCCAGAATGGAAAAGCCCATCGCTCTGCATCTCGGTCCCACACCGGTTGCTGGTAGCCAGCTTTGTTCGCGTAGTCCGGGTCGGCGATGTAGGTCGGCATATGAACGGCGTTGTGCTCGAGCTGGATGTAAAACGGCCGCTCATCCTCCGCTGATGCCTTGATGATTTTTTCCGCCTCGTCGGTAAAGATCTTCGTGGTGAATCCATCTTCGTATGATGCGCGTTCACCGCGATCACGCTCGAGTGGGCCCACATTCAGGATCCCAAGCGACTTCCCATTCGCGCGGTCGCGGTAGGCCTGTAAGTCTTTGTCGCTAAGGCGAATGTAGTCCCAAGTGTGATGCCTGAAGCCTAGGAAATGATCGAAGCCGTGGTCGAGGGGATGCTCCGCCTCACCGCCATTCAGATGAGTCTTGCCAATCTTCGTGGAAGCGTAGCCAAGCGGCTTCAGCGCCTGAGGCAATGCCAATTCGCTGCTGGGAAGCCCACCTTGCCCATACCAGTAGTTGCCCCAACGCTGCTGGTATCGTCCCGTGATCAAGCCTGCCCGCGAGGGACTGCAAATCGGACTGGTTGAATAGGCATTGGAAAAGTAGGTCCCTTCCCCTGCCAGACGATCAATTCCTGGCGTGTGCACGTCCGCGGGTGACTGCGGCAAGAAGCTCATGTCGGCGTAGCCGAGATCGTCCGCGACGATCACCAACACGTTCGGAGGACTCTCCGCACGCAGCGATGATGCCAGCCCGGCCATTACGAACAACCACAAACAAAAACACCAGCACCTAAGCTTCATCAGTCTTCTCACAACGCAACGGGGACAGGCAACAGCTTCCGAGAACACATGCAGGATCACGACATGGAAATATCACGGCTGTTTTACATGTGAGCCCAGCGACGGATGAACCTCGAACCAGTTCTCGGGGCGATTCGCGTCCTTGGCATCGTAGGTGCGTTTCATCGCGGCATCCCATTTTGCGGCGATCGCTGGGTCTTCCCGAATTCGACCGCGATCATCGATTCGCGCTTGCCACGCATCCAATGCATCGGCCAGTCTTTCTTTCGTTTCGAGGTAAGCAGGATCGGCGGCCAGGTTGTTGATCTCGTGCGGATCGGCCTGCAAGTCGTACAGTTCTTCCACCGG
>JBPCVD010000402.1:0-5598 GCA_051010815.1 Rubripirellula sp. | reverse complement strand
GTTTTGGTCCCAAAGTACGAGAAATGGCGTGAAAAGGGCCACTTGCATGCATTTGCAAGCGGCCTTTTTTGGTTTCACGATTTTGCTTCCCAACAAATCAGCGTTGACACCTCAAACTGACGCTTGTTAATTCCGCATTCATCGTGGCAATGACTTAGGTTCGTTGCTAGGAATCAACAATCCAAAACGAAGTTTCATCGTTGGTGAACGCTTTGCGGGAAACGTTCGCTGGCCTCCCAACTTGGTCGGAGCGTTATTTGCCATTTACGACGGTTTCTGGGTCAATCGTCGTGCTTGGTGGCTCCACGTTGAAACTTCACTGAGCATCAGGGCGTCGCTTCGGTGACGCCCTGATGCCAGGATACACCTCGCGGCTGAATCGACGGATGCAAACACATTCGCCAAGTGGTTGGCGGTGGTCGAACACGTCGGAACGCGATCGAAACTCCGAACGGTCTGAGCGATGCCTCCCGAAGAAGAGCAGCCCGCGTCAACTTCCCAGCGTGGTGATGCCGTGCAACAAGACTCAAACGCTCGGCAATCGCTGACGCGACGAACCTTCAAAGATCGACGTCGTCAGAGTCTGTTGATCTTTGCGTTCGCGGGCACCCTTGCGGTGGTCGGAGGTCTATGGTGGCAGGGTTTCTTTGAGGTCATTCGATCGACCCAAACGCCGACCGTTCCAGCGAGCGTCCGATTCGACGAACTTTGCGAGCAAGTGCGGCAGGGCAGATCGGACAAATTTCACGCGAACTTTGAAGTCGATGATGCACTCGTTTTGACTCGATTGGGGGAGATGGACTGGATCGAGACTTTGATTCTTGACCAAGGATCCGTCGGTGATCGATCTGCAGAAGTGATCGCCACGTTGCCAAACCTTCAGCATCTTCGCCTCCGCTTATCCCCCATCGGTGATGAGGGTCTTCGCGACCTATCGAATTGCAAGACTCTGTGGTACTTGAACTTGCCGCACTCGGTTTGTACGACGAAGGGTGTTGAATCGTTGGCGTCGCTACCAAAGCTACGCCAACTGCGACTTGGATCCAAATATCTTGGCAACGATGTGACGCGCGCGATCGCAACGGTTCCTTCGCTACGTGGCGTGCATTTGATCGGCATTCCGGTCACGGATGAAGGCCTCAAAACACTCGCCGCGATGCCTCATCTGGAATCTCTCTACCTGGATGATTCTGCTGTCACCGAAGCCGGTTGGGAGTGGTTGTTTCGTGAGCATCCCCACATGCATGTGCACGTGAATCAGAGCCACCATGATCGCGACCCCAAGGCACATCCGCATCACTGAGCGGAGCACTGAGACGCGCAGTCGGTAAACCGGCTGAGGACGAGGATCAGCGAATGGCACTCAAGAAGGTGGGGTGTGCGGTCCAGCGAATGCGAACGGACGTAGCGCAGTTAGGGGAATGTGGGCCTGCGTGTCGTACTGAGGGGAACCTGAACCAGTGCGACGGAGCGCGGTTCTACACGATGATTCTCCATTCACTCGGCATGTCGTGCGACGGACGGAAAGTGTGGTACACCACCATGAACGCGACTGCCGAAGTCGCTAGAATTCCGGCTGAGTTCAAAACTTTGCCACGCCCCTTGGGACACCGATCATGCCTTCGGCACTCGCCATTGCTGCACACCCCGATGACATAGAATTCCTGTTTGCTGGTGCCATGTTGCAGTTGGCGAAGCGAGGTTGGGACTTACACTACGTCAATCTCTGTGACGGGTCGCGTGGTAGTACGACCATGGATCAGGAGGAATGCGCGGCGACACGTTTGGCGGAGGCGAAACGTGCCTGCGAAGTGATCGGGGCCAAGTTTTATGATCCCATCTATCCTGACATGGAAGCTTCCTACACGACGGAGAACTTCAAGAAGGTGGCGGCGATCGTGCGGATGGCACGCCCCGATGTCTTGCTGGCGCATGCGCCAATCGATTACATGGAAGACCACGAGATCGCGTGTCGCCTAGCCGTCAGCGCAGCTTTCGCACACGGCATGCCCAACCTGAAGAGTGATCCCGACGTGGATGTCTACATGGATCCCGTGACGGTCTATCACGCTCAGCCCATCGGCAATCGCATTCCGACCGGAGAGTTAGTGACGCCTCACTTTTACGTGGACATCACTGACGTGATCGACAAAAAGGTGGAGTCGCTGGCTTGCCATGCGAGTCAGAAGCGGTGGCTGGACGAAAGCCAGGGGCAGGACAGTTACTTGCAGACCATGCGTGACATGTGTCTTGAGGTCGGGAAAATGAGCGGCAAGTTTGAGTATGCCGAGGGCTGGCGTCGACGCGAACATTGGGGATTCTGCGGGCCCGATGACGATCCGCTACGTGAGGCGCTCGCCGACGTCCTCGTGGAAGCTGGCTGACGCTTACAACTGCGCCGCGATGAAGGGGTGCAGATCTCGCGTCTCGCGATTATCCCAGATGGAAATCTGCTGGGTGTTCGTCTCATCGGTGATGACGATTGCGTGACTGCACTCATAGACCGACAGGTTTTCAATTCGCGTCTCGAGGACTCCATGTTGTTCGGCAAGTAACCTTAGTTGGTCCTTGTCGAGCAAGCACGACGCCCCACGTCCGAGAAAATTCGAGGCGTGAGCGAGCGCAAACGCGGTGACCGATCCGTAGGTTTGTTGTGATGGAACGAAGTGGTTGAGTCCAACGCCGGCATCTTGATAGAAGGTTTCGACAAGGGGATCCGCCCGAGATAATTGGGAGTTGCCGATGGCCCAGCAAACGTCACCCTCGCTAAGCCGCAGGATCGAGATCGCCTCGCGACCGCTAATGCTTTGCACGCTCAGGCGATCGCGAAAGACTTTGGCGAAGTTGGGACCGAGATCGCCAGCCAACGCGATCCATTGTCGAACGGCCTCTGGCAACTTCAGTCCGATTCGCGTCTCAATCTCCGTAATCTTATCGGAGTAATCGCCGGCATCGAGCAAACGAATGCCATGCCATCGCTCAATGAATTCTCGAATCAACCGCCATCGTGCAATTGGATCGGTCGGCATCACTTGAAAGACCGGGGCGTAGCGTCGGTGGTAGCCCATCTGTACGAGCCACTGATCGTGGAACCGTTCGGTGCAGTAATCCTGAAACGCATGTCGTTGCGGTTTAAGTTCCCAGTATCGATCCGAGTCGATCGGAGTTTTGCGCATCTCTTCCTCGATGCGGATCATGTTGCCGCGCGGATCATCGGCTTCGTCGAGCCAGTCTGCGTAGGCGAAACGCACATCAGAGTCATCCTGTCTGCCGATGGCGTCCAGAAATCGGGATTCCGTACTCATGATCGGATTCGTCTGCGGAAATTGCCTGGTGCAGCCCTCAAGGAACGAAGAGACACACCGGATTGCAGGCTGTTCACGAGAAAAGTGCTAGAGGAGCAGAACGACACATCATTCGCCATCAACCGAAACTCATCAGTCCCACTTCAGCGAGTCGGGAAGCGAATTCAGATTGCGTGGCTCACCTGCAGCGACGACGAGCATGTCTTCGATACGGACGCCACCATCGGTTCGGCCATAGAGTCCCGGTTCGATGGTGAAGACTTCATTTTCGAGTAGCTCACCACCATCATGGTCAAGCAGAATTGGCTCGTGCACATCGAGACCGATTCCGTGTCCGGTGCCATGTTGAATGCTGGGGGCATCTGTGATCTCACCCCGCGAGGAGGGATAGCCGTGTTTTAGCAGGACATTGTCGGACGCTTTGTGAACAGCATCTGCGGTGCTTCCCGGGGTCAGTAGGGCAGTCGAGGCCGCTTTGGCCTCGACCACGGCAGCGTGCATTGCATGGACCGTGTCCGAGGCTTGCCCATGGACGACGGTGCGTGTGCAGTCACCCCAGTAACGTGAGGACTCGTCGCGCGGAAACAGATCAACGATGACGGGACGCTCCGTGTAAAGAGGTCCCTCGCCAGCGTGGTGACAATCGGCAACGTGGGGAGCGGTCGCGACGATCGCGCCGTGACCCATGCTGAAGCCTCGTTGCATGAATTCGATCGCTGCCATCGCTCGGACACTCTCGCTTGTCAGTACTTCCCCCTGATGCTTCAAGATGCCATCGGCGTCGGCGTCGGCATGAGCGATTCTTTCGCACAGAAGTCGCATCACTTCCTCCGTCACCTTCTGTGCGGCTGCCAGAGCGTCGAGCTCCTGGTGAGTCTTCTGACGGCGATCGATCACACCCAGTTCGTCGTCATACCGCACATCGATTTCTGCCTGTTCCAGATGCCAGACGAAGATGTAGGGAAGCGACCGATCCGCGTAGACTTGTTCTACTTTGGCGGCCCGAAGAAGTTGAGCGGCGGCTTCGGCCGTTGCGGTTTCACGATCAGGACTAAGGCCAGCCGGCGGCGGATGCTCGGCGGGGCAAGTCACGTCGTCGGCGTGTCCACGCTGGCGGACTCGATCCATTTCGAGGTCACGAACCAAGGCAATTCGTTTTGTATCGAGTTCGATCCAGGCCGCAGGGTCACCCAACGGGACGCCGACCCGCTTGAACAGGGAGGCGTTCTTGTCGGCATAGCCAGCCAAGATTCTGGCGATCGTTGGAGCATGTCTCATTTTGCACTACCAGCAGAAATCGGATCGAAACCCACAAGCATCATCGTTGAATCAACGCCACGAAACATCAAGCCGGGGTTGGACAGCAGTGAATGGGCGGGAGCAGACCTCGAACAGAAAAGAGAATTCGGCATGTGGGCTGACGGTCGGATGCGAGATGAAGGATGGAGGCCGGGTTTGGACGAGCGTGCGGATCTCAAACGCCCGGGTAAACCCAGGCGAACAGCATGGTGAAGAAGAGTGCGGAGAAGCCCATCGCGATGCTCATGGGCGAGATCACACGCAGTCCCTCCGCTTCGGTCATGCCACTCATTTTCGTGATTACCCAGAAAGCGCTATCCGTCATCCAGGAAACGGGTTTGCTACCCGCACCGATCGCCATCGCGAGGTAGACCGGATGGAAGGGGAGTGCGTCGGCCTGAGCGAAACCCTGCAGGATGCCAGCGGCGGTGATCATAGCGACGGTAGCCGAGCCTTGCAGTGTTCGGACTGCTGCGGTCACGACGAATGCGAGCGGCAGGAGCAGAAGTCCTGGCACACCGTAAGCCAGCGCGCCAACTGCCTCTTCGATTCCCGCCTGTCGAAGCATGACTCCAAACGCACCCCCGGCTGCAGTGATCAAAATGATGTTGCCCCCGGCAGCCAACGAACGACTGACCAACGTGTCGCGTTTGTCCACGGGACAGTAGGAACGCAATGCCAAGGCAAACAGCACACCGAATCCTAAAGCGATGTTCTTGTCGCCCAGGACGCGTAGCGAATCGGTGACGATGCTCGATTGAATGGCGTCGGTCTTGGTGAGATAAGAGGTGAGAGAGCCGACCGCGATGAACAGCACGGGAACCGTGATGGGCAACAGCGAGAGCAACAGCGGCGGGCCTGCGATAGTTTGCGAGCCAACGTTGTCGTCGGTGGAAGCCTTGGAATCGGTTTCGGAAATGCGATCGATTTCGGCAGCCGCCTTGTCGTCCTCGGGAAAACGGAGCGGCACATTGACGCGGCTGTTGATCAATCG
>JBPCVD010000401.1:0-4812 GCA_051010815.1 Rubripirellula sp. | reverse complement strand
GAGACTCGTGCTCGGACTGCTGCTTGCCAAGCTCAGCCTCCATCACCTTCAGTTCCGCGTCGAGCGTGTCGATCGATTCCAACGCTTCGAGAATCTCATCGCTCTGAACGCTGTTGGCTTGCTCGTCCGCCGCTATCTGCTCCTTCAGTGTGCTGAATTCGCGATTGCTGGCTGCCGTGTTCAGCTTAGCCTTGAGTTCCTCAATGTGGGCTTCGCGCGACTTGAGTTGCAACTGCTTCTCGTCCGAGCCCATCGTGGCTTTCTTCAGTGCCGCTTTGGCAGCGTCCACATCCGCGTTTGCTTTCGCAACCAGTCCCTCACCCGCCTTGATCTGTCTCGGGCCCCTCGCGATTTGGCTCTTCAAGTCGGTCCGCTGACGATGGATGCGATGCAACCTGCGGAGCAACTCCGTGCTGATTTCGATTTTCGAATCACTAGACATGTAATTTGAGGCCGTTTGATGAGGGTCGGTGGCGACCGCCCAACGTCGAAAGAAAGCCGAGATGCGACGAATCACGTTCAACGAAAACTGGGCGATAGCGTAAAGCATATCGCCCAGCGTGGCTTTCAGCATCGACCCTAGCCGACGAATCCGGTCGATGATCTCGACCCAACCGATTCATCGCAGCCAGGAACGCTTGATCAGGCTGCTGTCTTCAAGAACGAAGCCAAGCGATCGGCTCGAGACGGACTTTGCAGTTTCGCAACCGCTTTGGCCTCGATCTGGCGGACACGTTCACGCGTGACCTTGAAGATTCGACCGCACTCTTCCAGCGTATAGCTGTAACCGTCGACTAAGCCGTAACGCAATCGAATGATCTCGCGCTCGCGGAACGTCAGCGTCTTTAGCAACTCGTCGATCTTGCCCCGAAGAATACTGCTCGCAGCATTGCGGATCGGGTTGTGACTATCACCATCTTCGATGAATTCGCCGAAACTGCTGTCTTCTCCTTCGCCCACGGGACGATCCAGACTGACCGGATGTCGCCCAATGTCCATCACGCGGCGAACCTCTTCCAACGGAATCTCCGTGGCCTTGCTGATCTCGTCGTAGGTCGGCTCGCGTTTCAGATCCTGTGTCAGTCGCTTTTGCGCCTGACGAAGCTTGCTGAGCACGTCGATCATGTGAACCGGAATGCGGATCGTGCGAGCTTGGTCCGCAATGGCGCGGGTAATCGCCTGACGAATCCACCAAGTGGCATAGGTACTGAATTTGAATCCACGTCGGTACTCGTACTTGTCGACTGCTCGCATCAAGCCGGTGTTGCCTTCCTGAATCAAGTCGAGGAACGACATGCCACGGTTTCGATACTTCTTTGCAATCGAAACCACCAGTCGCAGATTGCCACTGCTGAGCTGACGCTTGGTGGCCTCGTAGTCCTCAAAGTGGCGACGTGCTTTTACCATTCGGTTGTGAAGGCTCGTCGGGCTCTCCTGCGTAACAAGCATTAGCTCGCGCTGCTCCTGACGCAGATCCGCTGCCTCATCACGACTGACGGCGTCGTTGCCCAGTTCCGCGAGTCGTTCACGGATGAAATTCATCCGACGCGAGATCTCTTCCAATTGCTTCAACAGTGGAGTCACTCGGCGACTCCGCAGGCTCAGCTCTTCAACCAGGTTCAGACACTTTCGACGATTACGAATGAATCGGCGACGAACTTCTGCCTTCAATCGCGGCGACGTGCTCTTGCGGACAAGCAACTCGAAATCAGCCTTGTTCTGCCGAATCAAAACGTCCAGAGTTCGCAGATTGTGCGGCATTCGCGAACTGACTTGCTCTTTCGTCAATCGCTCGGTCAACGAAACCTTGATCGTACGATCAAACGGCAACTCGCCACTGTGCACACGGTGAAGCGTGTTCACCGTCGAACGCATGGCATAGTCGGACTCCAAAAGCGTTCGGCGGAACTGCTTGCGAGTGATCTCGATCTTCTTTGCCAGCGAAATTTCTTCTTCGCGAGTCAGCAGCGGAATCTCAGCCATCTGGCTCAAGTACATCCGAATCGGATCGTCACTTGGCTTTGGCATTTCCACCGCAGCGGCGGGGGATTGGCCTGCTTCCAAAGCAGTGCTCGAAGGCTCGACTCCTCGAAGCCCGGGATCACGCATTTCCGTGACATTAGGCTCGGGAGCACTCTTGGCTTTGGTGCCACGTGCAGGAGAATCCACCAGCTGAATTCTGTGTCGCTCGATCGCCAACAACAGACGATCCAACTTCTCGGGACTCACGTCTTCATCGGGCAAGTACGCATTCAACTCTTCATATGTCAGGAATCCTTCCTGTGCACCGCGGGTGATGAGCGCAGAGAGTTCTTGATCCATCAATTGCATATCTAAACAAACCTCATGTTTTGCGTGCCTTCATGGCACGTGGGTCAAATGGAAATCCGTTTCTACTTGTCGTCGAGCCACTCCTCCCAATATCGCGGGCGACTTTTTCTTAGGGTTCGTCTGGGTCTTTTGTGTTGTTTGTTTTAACCCGTCGCAAACGCGTCAGGTCTCATCTGTGATTTGTAAGCTCAACCGCCAGAAAGACAAGCGGGTGTCCCGAATCATTTCTTGATTCCGTGTCGATTCCGTGTCTCGTCAATCAACGCCTGTAGCAATGCAACTTCATCCTCTTCGTCCATCGATGCGGAAGCAAGTTGCTCGATTTGCTTTGACTGTTCTGCCGCAAACGCTCGTTCCCGGTAACGGTTCATGATCGCCGCATAACGATCTTCTGGCTTCAGCGGCAACTTGCCGGCATGATCACGAACCCGCTCTTGCAGCGTTACGATCTGGCTCTTTAATGATTCGTTTTCAACCAGCAGCAACACCGAGTCGATGTCGAGGCTATGACCGTTGAGATCGAGATCTTGGTAGGCCGATAGCAACATCTTGGCCGCCATGCTGTCGAACCAACTCGGATCGATCGCCTCCACCGCCATCGCCGCAAGCTCAGGACTTTCAATGAGCGTTTCGAACAGGTCGCGATCCAACCCCGTCATCGGGGTCAACGAAAGCGGTGCTTCCGCCCCGGCCACAGATGCCGATGGAGCTTGACTTCCACCACCAATCACATCTTCAAAAGTCGACTGTTCCGAGTCGGCAGACTCCATGAAAGCGTCATTGGGATCACCCGACCGGCCAGCTGCGACCTGCTGCGTATCGGACGATCGAGGTCGCGATATTTGACGCTGCCCACCTCCGGACGAAGGCCCACTTGGTCGACGCGTCGCTCGACGCCGGGCTTCCTCACGAAGCACCTCGAGACGTCGCTCCAAACGTTCCACTTTAAATTCGAACCGCTTCGACATGCGGTTCAATAGCTGATCGATGCGAAGGCCATCAGGTGCCTTGGCAACGATTTTCAGCATCGTGTCGACCGCAGAGGTGACAGCATGTGTATCGCGAGTGAAATCGACACCCTGCGTGAGACGTGACAACTTGTGATCGAGAGCATCCGGAGCTTCCTGAACAAGCTTCTCGAATGATTCACGCCCATGTTCGGAAACATAATCGGCTGGATCGCTACCCTCGGGAAGCGTCAGTACGCGAAGATCAACCTCCGCACGCACGAAGAGTTCCAACACTTCGTCGGCCCGATTCTGACCCGCCGCGTCACCATCAAGCACCAGCACGACACGCTCGGCAAATCGCCTCAGAATCTTGACATGCTGTTCGCCCAACGCCGTGCCCAGCACAGCCACAACAGGCTCGACTCCCGACTGCCGACAAGCCACAACGTCGGTATAGCCCTCCATCACCATCACTTCACCAGAACGCCGAATGGCTTCCCGCGCGACCTGCAGCCCGTAAAGCTGGTGTGACTTCCGGAACAGCAACGTCTCGCGCCCGTTGATGTACTTCCCGCCAGCACGATCGCCATGCCGCTCTGCGATGGCCGGAATCACGCGGCCTCCTAGCGCGATCGGCCGATCCTGAAGATCATGAATCGGGAACATGAGACGCCCCCGAAACATGTCGACAAAGCCCGTTCCCGATCGCTTGGCCGACGCAACGCCAGAAGCGTGCGCGACCTCGCCACTGAAATCATGTTTCTTAAGCAGGTCGACCGCGAAACTCCATTCATCGGGCGAGAACCCGATTCGAAACCGCTCGCGACTCTCATCATTGATACCGCGAGCGGCAAGGTAGTCTCGTGCCAACTTGGCATCCGCAGCATCGCCCTGCAAATAGTCGTAGTAGGCGTCCGACACCAACTTCATCGCGGCCAACAGTGTCGCTTTGTCGTCGGGACTGCCAGGCTTGGTTTGTTTACCCCGCCGATATTCCTCGATGGGAATGCCGGCCAATTCAGCAAGGGTTCGAATTGCCGTTGGAAAATCGACGCCATCGCGACGCATGACAAAACTGAAGACATCCCCACCTATGTCGCAGGGCCAACACTTCCACGTTTGGCGTTCCTGGTTGATGGTCATCGACGGACGACGGTCGTTGTGCCACGGACAGCGGGCAACGAGGTTGCGGCCTTGCGGCTGCAACTCTAGCGTCGCACCGATGACATCGACGATGTCAACCGAGCTACGTACTCGCTCTTTCAGGTCGAAGTCCTGGGGGAGGGACAAACGACAACTCCATTGAAAGTGGCAACTCAAATCGTCAAGACAGACACGTCGCACTTTGGCGAATTTGCAGAAGCGCACTACGGCTCTCCTCCGTGTCGTCTCACCCATTCAAGCTGGCGAAACTTTTCCAATCGGTCCACCCGCCGTGTTTTCACGGAAACCGTTCTCTAACGGCCGTCAGGTAAATTTCGATTGACGCAATCCTTTGCAGCGTAGCAGATTCGCCTGGGCTGGTTCAGCC
>JBPCVD010000400.1:0-2740 GCA_051010815.1 Rubripirellula sp. | reverse complement strand
CCCCTCCACCGACAGCATCGTCGGCGGTAGATCGATCATCGTCATCAATTCTTCTCGGACGCTGCCAGCCTTGGTCTTCTCCGGCCAACGCATGATTATCGGAACGTGTGTCCCACTGTCGTAAATCCAGTGTTTGCCGCGCGGCAAACCCATCCCGTGATCACTCCAAAAAACGACCAAGGTGTTCTCGGCGAGACCGTCCTGCTCGAGCCGGTCAAGCAACGCTCCCGCCATCTTGTCCATCAACGTGATGTTGTCGTGGTACCAGGCCCAGTCCTTGCGCGTCGCTGGAGTGTTGGGCAAATAGTCCGGGATGGTGCCTGCCACCTTTCGCGGATCTCGCTTGTTCTCTTTGCCGATCTCGGCAATCACCTTCGCATGCTTTTGTTCCCCGTGTCGAATTTGGCTCTCATGGCAAACCGTGATGTTCACGACGCTGAAGAATGGCTGATCATCATCCGTCCGGTCTCGCCAGTCGTTGTGTTCGTTTCCCTGACGATTCCAAATGCTCGGCGTTGACTCGAACTGATAGTCGGTCTTGCTGCGATTGGTCGTGAAGTAGCCGGAGGCTCGCAGAAGTTCTGCGAACGCCTTCACATTTGCCGGTGGGATGATTCGGCTGCGCATGTGCTGCGACCCGAGCGCCGGCGGATAGATCCCCGTGATCACGCCACTGCGAACGACCGCACAAACACCTGCAGATGTGAAGGCGCGATCAAAACGCACGCCCTCGGTCGCCAGCCGATCCAGGTTTGGGGTGATCGCATGGGGATCTCCATAGCAACCGAGATTCGGCGATATGTCTTCGCAGCTGATCCACAAAATATTCGGTCGTTCATCTGCATGCACCCCGCCAAACGTGATCAGTGCAGTGAAGATAAATGAAATGCTTCTTAGGTTCGTCACGGTTTCGAGACTCTTGCAAATGGAGCGTGCCGAAAAGGAAGTCGGTCACGCGGGTTGGGTTAACGTCGTTTCCGAAATGGATGACGTCGCTATTGAATTGAATGGTGTCGCACTTGGCACGACGTGGAATTTCAGTACGGAATCGATCAAGACGCGTTGATCTTTTCTGGGTCACTTATTACTCGCCTAATCGGCGGAGACGACAATTGGCCAATGTGGTCCGGGCGAAGCCGCGATGATTCGCAATTCAACCAGGGCCAGTTCCGGAAAGTCTGTGAATCCTTTGCTGTGGACATGGAATCCCGTAGCCACGTCTCTCCGAGACGTTCGCTCTGTTGCGACAACAGTCGCATTGTCCGTGTCGGAAACCCGGACCTACGAAAGATTCATAGCCTCGGAGAGCCCGACTCACGTCAACGTTGCCCCGATCGTGACAATTTGCGTAGCGCGTTCAGGGCACTGCCGCCGAGATGGTAATCGCCTACCTTGCCACCCGGTCGGTTCTGATCGAGCGTTCGCTGCAACGCCTCCTTCGCCTCACTCGCATCGGGGCCAATCTCACCGATCAGAAAAGCTGTATTACAGGCCATCCCACGTTCGGGATAATCAAGTGTTTCGATCATCAGATCGAGATGGGGATCGGTCAGACCGTGCCGACAAAGGGCGAACGAGGCCGCAACGCGAACCGCGTGTGACGACTCATCCTCGGCAAGTTCGCAAAGCCTTCCCACAGACTGTTCCAACGCGTCGCCCCCAATGCGCCCCAGGCTCTCCGCCGCGATGTATCGCACCGCGGGATCCTCGTGATCGAGTGCCGCCCGCAGAGCCTCGCCCGCGCGGTCGCCGAACGGCAACAGCGATCGGGCCGCTCGCAAACGAACCACACGATCGGCCGACGGCAACTGATCGACATAGTGCTCAAGTGAGTGACCAGCCACGGTGTCCACTTCCTCGCCCGGAAGCGGCGAGAAAACGACAAGGCAGCTCGATGTCAGCAGGATAGATCTACAAAGTCTCTGGAACATGTCTTCACAAATGGAGGGTTGCGTTTGATGGAGGGTTGCGTTTGATGTTGACGCGATCGGCAAGGGACTCGATGCGTTTGCTCTTCGCTGGGTGCTGGTCGCTGGTTGCTGGTCGTCGATTTGTTCAGGAGGTGGATTCGTTGTGGGCAATCGATTCCAAAATTGCGATTCCTGACGGACACATCGGCAAGTGGTTCAGACAGTCCGCGAACGACGGAATGGCCTCACCGGATGCGTCATCGACCAGAGCGAAATCGACGCGAATCGAGTCGCATTCGCCCGCGAGCTACTCGGTGAACTCAGTGACTCAGCCGTTTTGGCAAACAAAGATCATAGGCGAAACCGGCTCGCCCCAAGCCGATTCTAACCCTATCCCAAGTCAGAAAACCAACACCCAACCGTCACGGCTGGCATAGCCGATGGGCGGGTTTTCGACTCGCCTCACTGGCTACTTCGATTGCTGCGTCGGCCCCCTCGCGATCCTGCGTCTGCGCACGCACGGTACAGGGCTCCAGTTTTAATGGTACATTCTTGCGCCCGTCGGGGGTCTCGATCGGGCCTTAACGGGACCGACTGTTTCAAATTCAATTCTGGCCGCTGGCAGCCCCCAGGGACGATCAAAAGGGACGACCACATGTCGACGATACAAGACAATCCTTTCAAACAGAGCGACGATCAGGTCTATGGCGACCAGGATCCTCCCAAATCAAACAAGAAGGGCTGCCTGATCGGTTGCGGGATCGCTGGACTTCTGGGGTTGCTGGTTTGTTGTGGCGGAGCGTTTTTCATGTATTCGCAAGCGTCCAACG
>JBPCVD010000399.1:0-6116 GCA_051010815.1 Rubripirellula sp. | reverse complement strand
GTTACAAGAAACTGCCTCCCGATGGAATTGCTATCGATCCGAAGGTTCGAAAGGATTTGGAAGATCGTGTACGCGATCTTCAAACCAGCATTGAAAGAGCCGCGCAGGATTCAGCCGACTCAGAATCATGGACGACCGAAGTGGAAGTGTTCGTGCGGGCCGTTCGTATGGCACTCGAACAGAATCTGTTCTTCAAGAAATCCGAGCCAGAGCATGCAACGAAGCTACTCGATGAAGCAGCAAGACGTCTGACGGCGGCAAAGAGCGGAGAGCGAGGGCTGCGTCTGTTGGGCCTCGCCGAAGTCGCCAGTGATCAGCCTCAACTGTTGGTCGGCGGATTTCGATCGAGCATCGATGACTCCGTCCAGCCGTACGGTCTCGTCATACCCGCGCGCTATGTGAACGACGACAAACCCCGACGCGTCGACGTCTGGCTGCACGGACGCGGCGATTCGAAAACGGAAGTCCCGTTCCTTCACGAGCGAATGAACAAAGTCGGCCTCTACTCGCCGGCAGACACAATCGTTCTTCATCCCTTCGGCCGACATTGCAACGCGTTCAAGTTCGCGGGTGAGACCGACGTTTATGAATCGCTGACCCATCTAGAAACGCTCGTCGAGATCGATCAGCAACGCGTAGCGATTCGAGGATTTTCGATGGGCGGCGCCGGGTGTTGGCACTTTGCGGTCCACGATCCTTGCCGCTGGTTCGCCGTCAATCCAGGTGCCGGATTCGTCGATACGATTGTCTACCAAGGCTGGCAAGATCAGACGCCCTACACAATCGATCCAACACGACAACAATTGTTGAATTGGTACGACGTGCTGCCCTGGGTCTCGAATCTTCGCAACACCAACACGGTGGCTTACAGTGGCCAGGTCGACAAACAGCGACAAGCCGCCGATCGAGTCGTTGCCGTCGCGGAAGAATCCGGCATTAAGTTTCCGTACGTCATCGGCGAGAACATGGGACACAAAGTCAATCCCGAGTCAGCGACTCAAATTGAGAGTGTCATCGATCAGTGGGCGGAAGCATCACCCTTGCTTCCTCGCGAGGAAATCGACTTTGTCACCTACACCTTGCGTTACAATCAAGCGGCATGGCTACGTGTTACCGGCTTGAAGGAACACTGGAAACCAAGTCGCATCCAGGGCCGCGTCGTCGATGCCAACACCTTGGAAATCACCACGAAAGACATCACTCGGTTTGAGATTGACTTCCGCGATTCGCAGTGGCCTCACAAACCCTATCAAGTCAAAGTCAACGTCGACGGAGAACTGCTTCGCATCGACGATTGGGACGAAGCGGCGGGCATCCAATGTGAGTTCGAAAAGCGGGGTTCTTGGCAGGTCGTCGAACATATCGACGCGGCGATTCGCAAGCGGCCTGGACTTCAGGGCCCCATCGACGATGCATTCTGCAGTCGCTTCTTGTTCGTGACGCCAAGTCGTCCAGCGAAACATGGTGTGGTGCAGCGATGGATCGATCGAGAGTTCGAATTCGCCAAGCAGCGTTGGAGTCGGCTGATGCGGGGCGACGTGAAAGTGGTGAGGGACACAGAGATCACAGAAGAACAGATCAAGAACTGCCACTTGATCTGCTTCGGCGACTTTAGCAGCAACCAATACTTGCGCCGTGTCGCGAGTCACTTCCCGATGCAATGGACGCGAGAGAAGCTCACCGTTGGATCATCGGAGTTCAATCCGAGTACGCATGCCCTCGCGTTCTGTTTTCCCAATCCGAGAAACCCGGAACGATACGTGGTCGTGAACAGCGGAATGACCTACCGCGAGTTTTCCAACGTCAGCAACTCGCGACAGATTCCGATGCTTGCCGACTGGTCTGTGTTAGATGTTCGCCAGCCGAGTAACGGAATCTTCGCCGGCAAACCAGTCGCCGACGGATTCTTCGACGAGAACTGGTCGCTCGATCAGAGCACTCCTGCGCGACGGACGCAAACAGGCGTCCAAACAGTTCCGTAAGGTCACGGCAACCAGATCGCGGCTTGCTGACCAGATCGCGGCTTGCCGACTCGATCGCGGTTCAAGCTTCCCAGCTCTAGCGCCGCGAGATTCGTTTCGCAATGGCCTCGCGAGACAGAGGCATGATCTCTGCCGCACCACCTGGATTGAAGAGCAGGTCGTCGCGACTCGGCTTCGTATCCGTGTTGTCATATTGAACAAGGTACGCGCCGATCTGAACGCCACCCTCTTCGTAGACAGGGGGCCAAAACTCTTCGCCTCGAATCGCGAGCGTCTTCGCCAAAAGTCGCGTGGCTCGCCCAGAGAATCCGCTTAGCACCATGTCCAAGCGACCGAGGGCTTCGCGAAACAGATAAAAGACGAGTGCGGTGTCCTTGTTTTCCCCACCCGCGTAGGACCAAGTTCCGTCATCGTTCTCGTAGTAGAAGCCTGGCTCAGGAGCATCTTCGTTCTTGCTCAATCGAACACCCGCTGAAGCACCACCCGGTTGTGGATCACTGTCGCGGTAGCGCAGAAAGAATGGGCAGGAACGCGCCGAAACGTCGTCCACGTCGTCCTCGGTCACGAACGGCGTGCACCCAAAGGCGTCGGCGAACAGCAACTCGACGACAGGGTTACTCTTCACGCTGCCGATGCAGACCATCCCACGATCACCTTGTGCATCCACAAAGCCATCGAAGACCTCCGTTGCTCTTGCGCGTGCGTCCTCAAGTGAGACCTCACCGGGACTCCATACGAGCGACTGTTGGATGCGATCGGGCATCGGCACAACCTGCTTCTTGCCATCATCGTCATCCGTCGATCCCTGATGTTTGGCGGCGCCACCGAGTGTGGAAACTCCGTTCAGCAATTCTCCAAACAAGACGGCATCGCTTGCCACCACGGTCGCGCTGTCAGGCGAGTGTGTGGAAGGATTCTCGCGAACGCCAAGTACGATTTCGATCTCGCCACGCCGCGCAAGCAGTTCCCAAAAGTTCTCCGCGTTGACCGCGAACAAGGCTCCCGGAAGCTGGTCGGCCGAAGCGTACCCATGATCAATCAGATAGTCGCAGATGCGCGAGAGCGCCTCGAGCGGAATGTACTTTGCCTCGTTTTTCAGCAGCGATGCCACCTGGTGACGATCCAAGCCAGTGTGTTCCACGATGGACTTGATCGTCCCCGGACGTTTCCGGCGATCCGGTGTGTGGCCAAGCAACTCCGCCAAGCGAAATGCATATCTCATTTGGAAATATCGATTGAGAGGATAAGGCTGATGAAAGTGAGAGTAGTTTATCATTGCGATGAACCGCTGGGGGGCAATGGCTAGCCCGCCAGATGTGATTCAGCGACAATGAAACGTGTTGTAGGGTGCGGTCAATATGAAGTCTGCAGTCAATCGCGAATCCTCGCTCGATGCAACTCCCCACCACGTCAAAGACAAGTTTTCCCCGTAGTTCCTGGAAAGCAGAGACAAACTGCAGACGATCGATTTGCAGCGGAATGCCTCAGCTTCAACGGGGCGTATAATAAGAAGAGTCTCCTCTTTTTCTTCCTTTGGGCAACCACCCATGGCAACCGTCTCGCCGCCTCCCAAACCCCCAGCAAAAGCGAGCGTTTCGGCGCAGGCGAATGCCTCGGGAGCCGATCGTCTGATCGATGAGAGAATCGAAGAGGCCCAACGTGCTCTGTGGTGGGCTGAACTGATCCGATCGAGCCTGACGTTTGTCATTGCGGCCATCGTCGCCCTGCTCGTATGGCTGATCATCGATCAGTGGATCTACTCGCCGGGAATCGGGGTCCGCTTGGTAATCAGTTTGGGACTACTTGCGATCGCGAGTACGTACGTCGTGAGAGTTGTGCTGCCACTCCTGCGTAGTTCCGTCCGTCCGGAGTATGCGGCGCGGTCGCTGGAACGCGATCTGCCAGAACTAAGGCAGTCGTTGACGAGCTACGTCACGCTTCGTGGGGAACGAAACGCAGGAGACCTACGTAGTCGTGTGGTCCGGTCTATCGGATCAAGCACCGCAGGAAAGCTGCAACGACACGACGTGTTGCCGGACGAAGCGACCGGTACGTTTCGATGGTGGATTGCGACGGCAGTCGCGTTCGCCCTCTTGGCCGGCTACATGGTTGCATCCCCGAAGAACTCGATTCGGTCCGCCGCACGCCTCGCCGCCCCAATCGCCTCGATCGATCCCGCGCGAAGGGTCAACATCGAGGATGTGATGCCGGGTGATATCGAGGCAATCGCAGGACGCATGGTTTCCGTATCTGCATCCGTCGACGGGACGCGTGACGATGAGGAGGTAATCTGCGAATGGGACTTGGCGTCGGGCCGCGAGTCGATGGTGCTTTCGATCGATCCCGAATCGGGTCGCCATTCCGGTGAATTGTGGATCCCCTATTCGGCCAGCGGATCGGTTCCCTACACAATCATCGCTGGTGACGGGATCGCCGGACCGTTCCGATTACGCGTGCAAGATCTTCCAGTGGTTGCGTTGGAATCCGTCCGTTACGAGCCACCCAAATACACCGGTCAGCCAGCGCACACGAGTAGTAGTGGCGCGATCACCGCGTTGGATGGGACGCAAGTACAAATTCGTGCTTCCACGAATCGACCAGTCGCGAAAGCGAAGATCGAATTCAACCCGCGCGTTCTCGGTGATCGAGTTCGTGCGACGGCGGGCGCCCAACAGATGGAGATCGCGGAGGATGGCATGTCGCTTGCCGTCACCTTCCCATTGCGTACAGCACAAGGACGTTCCGCAGCAGTCGAGTTAGAAGGCTATCGCGTCACGGTCACGGACGCCTCAGGCCAAAGCAATCCGGAACCGATCATCTATCCGATTCGGGTCGTATCTGATCTCGCGCCGGAAGTGTCGATCACGATGCCGTTTCGGTCCCCCAAGGATGTACCGGTCGACTCCCAACAGATCATCGAAGTCCACGCCTCGGACCCCGACTACGGACTGCGTCAGATTCGGCTCGAGATTCGTGCGGGAATCGACCTGATCGCCGAGCCGGTCCTGTGGAGCCATCCCAACGGAGAACGAGGCAACCAAGTCGCTGAGTATCGGTTCCGACCCTCCGAGCATGACCTGCAAATCGGTGCAACGGTTCAGATCGTAGCGATCGCCAGCGACAATCGCTCGAGCGAATCGAGCGCCACCGTCGAGCCAAATGTCACCTCGACAGATCCAGTCGAATTGAAGATCACAGCATCCGCTCCCCTGCCGGATCCGGAAGACCCCAACGCAGGCGGCCTGTCCGAGCCGGACGATCGTCCCGCAAGCGACCATGAAGAGGGTTCCGGAGATTCAGGTGGTGATGAAGGCGGGGAAGGCGAAGAACAGGGTGGTGGTGGAGGTTCCGGCGGAGAAGGCGAGACTGGTGAGTCACAATCTGGAGACAATCAATCGGGTGACGCCACCTCCAAGTCGGGAGAGGGCGGAGACGAGTCCGAAGGATCCGGCGGCGGTACAGGCGAAGAGTCAGACGATCGCGAAGGCGATGGCAATCAGTCCGATGACTCTTCCTCGGGGAACTCTTCAAGCAACCCGTCGGAGGGTGGTGCAGACAACGAAAACTCGACGGGCGAATCGGATGGCGCGTCCGGCAGCGACGGTCAGCCAAGCGAAGGCCAAGACAACGCCAGCGAATCGGAAGGTGCGGCGAGCGATAATCCTGAATCCGGAGGTGACCCGAATTCGGGTGACATGAACCGTCCTGAAAGTGGGACCGACGACCCCAGCTCAAGCGAATCCTCTTCAGGTGATACGGCCGATGGTGATTCGCAGACGGGTGATTCCGGCTCTTCGCAAACAACCGGCAATGATTCGGGTCAGTCGGGGGATCCGTCCTCGAGCGACAACGCGGAAGACAGCGGCGACGATCCACAATCGGGCAGCAATCGGCGAGAGGGAACCGATCCGAGCGCAGCGAAATCCTCGGACTCGGAGTCATCCGGAAACGAAGAAGGATCAGATTCCCAAGACAATAGCTCGCAGGGTAGTGATTCCGCTGATCAGGGATCCGAAGGGACGAAACCAAAGGGGAGCGAGTCTGGCCAAACCGGGCGGAGCGGAGACGAGTCCAATTCGGGCGCATCCGATCCCTCCACATCGGACAGTGAAGCGGGAGCGAACGAGACTCCGG
>JBPCVD010000398.1:0-8586 GCA_051010815.1 Rubripirellula sp. | reverse complement strand
TCCGAAGACCTTGTTCCCATCGCGCACGCCCCGGCGTGTCTTCGGTACGATGTCCCGCTCGATCACTTCCAACAGCCTGTGGGTGAGCGATGGTATGTCGGGATAGATGTGGCTCAGTCGTGCGGCTTCCTCGGTGGTCATTGCCTGATTCTACCGAGATGCAAATCCGTTGCTCGGTTGGGCGAGGGGCGAATTGCAGGAGAAATTTGGGTGATCGCCGATGCCACCAAATTGTTGTGACGACGCAATGGACCGAGCATCGACACGAACTTTACAGAAATCGCGTTACCAACGACGCCCGGACGGCTATTTCCCATAGGCCCAGCATTGTTAGGAAGTTCATGGCAGACACCGAATTGCAGTTTGTTCAGTTGCTGACGTCTCACCAAGGGCGTTTGTACGCCTATGCGCTGTCGATTGTGGGGGACCCTGATCAAGCTCGTGACGTGATGCAGGAAACGAACGCGGTGTTGTGGCAAAAATCGTCGGACTTTGAGTTGGGGACGAATTTTTCGGCCTGGATGATGAAGACCGCGTACTACCAGGTGATGGCTCATCGCAAACGTCTGTCTCGCGACCGACTTGTTTTTGATGACCTTCTCACTGCGGAATTGGCTCGGGCTGCAGAGGAGCGAAACGCAGAGTGGGAAGATCGTCAGGACTTGTTGCGTGATTGCTTGACACGTTTGAGCGATCGCCAACGTGAGCTGATCGCGGCCCGCTATCAATCAGGATTCGAGTTGACGAAGATCGCGGATACGATGAATCGCACGACCAACGCGATCAAGCAAGCGCTCTTTCGAGCTCGTGCGAACCTAGTGGATTGTGTGCAAGGGAAGATGCAGGAGCGATTGACGTGAGAGCGAGTCAGGCAGACAACGATCTGCAGTGTGCGCTGGCCGACTTGCTGGATGGCACGCTTGATGATGAAACGCGTCGCCGACTGAATGATCGGCTTCGCGAGGATGCAGGGGCGCGCGAACTCTATCTTGAGTTTTGTGAAACGCACGCGAGTTTGGCGTGGGAGCACGGATTGGTAGTTGGCGACTTGTCGCCAAACGACCCCGAGCCACCTGCGCATGGAGTGATGCCGGTTGGCGGCGTTCTCGGCTGGCGATCCGTCGTTGGAATCGTGGTCGGTGTGGCTGCGGTGATCCTTGTCGTCGTGATTGGGGGGCGGCGCGACGACAAGCCAGCGGCCACGCCGTTGACGCCCGTGGTGGCAACGTTCGTCAACCGCATCGATGCGGTGATCCTGCGCGATGCACGGCAATGGGATTCCGACGAACTACGGGCAGGACGTTACATCGTCGAACGAGGTCTGATTCACCTTCGATTCCCAACTGGTGTGACGGTCTTGATCGAATCGCCCGCCGACTTCGAAGCGATCGAACCAAATGGGGACGACGGCGGCAATGGCAAAGAAAAACTGGTGCTGCATTCGGGGCGGATGTCGGCAATCGTCCCGCCTGAGGGAGTCGGCTTCACGGTGGAGACGCCGGAAGCGGAGGTTGTCGACTTCGGGACAGAGTTCTCCATTGAAGTAGATTCAGGCGAAAGCGAAGTTCATGTCTTTGAGGGGCATGTTCGCGTCAACTCAAAAGCGGATAACGCTCAGCAGGTTGCGTCGGTTGACCTGCGAACCGAGCAGGCCGTGCGAATCAATGATTCGACCCGTCGGCTGGCTGGCATCGATCTGGCCAAGGACCGCTTCATTCGAAGCATCGAGGAACCTCAGCATCGGCTTCCAAACTTTGTGAAGCAACTTCGCCCGATCGCTTACTATCGAATGCCGATCAAGTCGAGAGGGTTGGCATGCACCCCGAATCGATTCAGTGGCGAAGTGCTGACCGGCGAAGGGCGTCGCCCCGCGTGTGCCCCGGGGATATGTGGTGCTTCGCTTCGGGTCGGCGGGCGGTCCGTGGGCCGTGGCGCGTGGGTCAAGGATGCCGCGGCAATCCAGGAAGCGATGACGGCGTCAGCTTGGGTTTATGCCGAGAGCCGCCCTGAGTCGGCGACGATCTTAACGAACGTTGGATCTGAATCAAACTCGCCGAACTCCAGGGACGATGCCGGAGCATCAATTGACCGCACTGTCGATGTGGATGCGACAGACGCAGGTCGCGGTCGATTCTCGATCGGTCTGGATGACCAGCAGGGCAAGCTTCAGGTACAAGTGCATGAAGCCAACGGTGGTGTTCGTCGTTGTCTTGACCCGGCTCCTTTGATGCTGGGGCGTTGGCAGCATGTTGTCGTTACGGACGATGGTTCGATCTTGCGTTTGTACCGTGACGGTGAACTCGTTGCGGAGACCGCACACGGTCCACTACGGCAGACGCCGAATCCCGGTCTCTGGATCGGGACCGACGCAGCGGGGCGTTACCTTTGGGATGGAAGGATCGACGAACTCGCGATTTTTGACCGGGCGCTGACGTCCGAGGAAATCGCAGAGATGCACACTTCGGCAGAACGGTGATCTCGCTTTGGCATGAGGAAATGGTGCTCCGCTTCCTGGCTTGCGTCTCGGTCGGTTCCTTGCGGACCTCAATTAAAAAGGTCGACGGAGCGTAACCGATGCTCGTCTACTGCTATTGATAGGTAGGCCAGCTACCGATGCTTCCGTATTGATCGCGAACGCGTTCTACGGACATGAGCCTGTGTCCAATCACCCATCCAGCCCTTGGATATTTGTCGATGAGATTCCCTGTTGCCGCAATCGAAGTCCTGTTCGCCTTGTGCCTTTCGAACGCACTTCAGGCAGACACGCCACGGCCGAACGTGTTGTTCATTGTCTGCGACGATCTGAATACACACGTGTCGACCTCGGGTTACTCTCCAATTCGCACGCCCGCATTTGATCAACTTGCTTCCGAGGGAATGACCTTCACTCGCGCGTACTGCCAGTATCCGGTATGCGGGCCTTCGCGTGCTTCCTTTCTGCATGGCTTGTACCCACAGTCGACGGGCGTGGTGGACAACACTTCGGATATTCGGAACGTGCGTCCCGGCACCGTTTCGATGCCACAGCGATTCAAAGAAGCGGGTTATTGGACCGCTGCTGTGGGGAAAGTTTTCCATAATGTGGCGGCGGATCCGGGCGATGTGGCCTGGCATGAGATGCTTCGTTTCGAGAACGACGAGTTACCGCTGGTCACGCCAGTACGAGAGGCGTTTGAAGCCGAGCACGGTTCCACGACAAGTGGGAAAGGACGTCGCCAGTGGCGCAAGAAGTATCAGGAAATTGCCACGCAAACTCATGGGCAGAACGTCGGTTACGGGCCCAGTGGTCTGCGAGACGAACAGCACAAGGACGGCAAGAATGCGAGGCAGGTTGCAGCTTGGTTAAAAGGAAACTCGCAGGGCGATCAACCATTTTTCATTGCTTGCGGAATCCAGAAACCGCACGTTCCGTTTCTGGCACCCGACAAGTACTTTGAGATGTATCCAAAAGACGAGCTTCAGTTTTCGTTGACGCCATCGAATTTCTGGCAGCAGGCGCCGAAGAACGCGATGGTAAAACGCTACGAGGGATTTGGGTTTGAACTCGGCGTGGAGAATGATTCGTTGCGTCGCGAATACATGCAGGCTTACCACGCTTGCATTTCATTCATCGATGCGCAGATCGGGCTGGTGTTGAAGACCCTTCGCGAGACTGGACATTGGGATGACACGATCATTGTTTTGACCTCGGATCACGGGTACCAATTGGGAGAGCACTTCATGTGGGGCAAGGTCACTCTTTTTGACGTGTGCGACCGTGTACCCTTGCTGATCCGCGTGCCAAAGTCGGAGGGTAAGCGAACCGGCCATCCCAATGCAACGACTCCTGGCTCAACGAGCACTGGTCTAGTGGAACTGGTGGACCTGTTTCCGACGCTCGCCGAATTGTGCGACGTCGAAGCGCCCCAGCAACTTCAGGGAATGAGTTTAGTTCCGATGCTGAACGACCCAGGTGTCGACGGGAAGGAGTCCGTGTACACGGTGGTGAGCCGTGGCCAGAAACTTGGCAAAGCGATTCGGCATGCTCAATGGCGTTATGCGCGATGGCCGGTTGGGGAAGAACTCTACAACTTGCAGGCGGACCCCGAAGAGCACGTCAATCTGGTCAATGATCCGAATCACGCAAAGGTTCTCGGGACTTTACGGTCGATGTTGGATCGGGCGGATCAAGTGGCAGGTTCGCAGGCCCCGTAAAGGATGGGGCTGTGTCATGTTTCCAAAGACATGGACTCAGCGGAAACTCTTCGCAGAGATCATCGTGCGATATCAATGTCGCCGTATCAACGTCGCCGTATCAACGTCGCGGTATTCGCTCGGCGTGTTATGTCCATCACTGCAATCCTCGGCAAGATATCGAGATCAAGCCGACTAGACCTCAAACAGAAACAGCGATGGGTCGAAGCGAACCTGCTCTCCGTAGATTCCATTGCTGGCTCGCTTTCCGGCCGAAATGACCATCGAGACTTCTGCTCCGCGTGGGAGCTGAAGCAGCTTGCGAATGCGAGTCGAATCCATGCCTTCCATCGGGCAACTGTCAAATCCGTACGCGCGGAAGGCCAACATCAGGTTCTCGCATCCGAGCGCCGTTGATTTGTGAGCCCATACTCGCATGTCGCCTTTGCCGGCGGGGCCGCGTGGCATGGGTTTGTTGAGAGCCAAGAGCCAAAAGATCAGCTTTTTGAAGGGCCCAAAGATCGAGAGTGGACCCTGGTTGTAGGCAAACGGGGCGAGCCGTTTGTAGTAGGTCATCGCCGCTTCCGGGATTTTGACGGGCGAATTGGACAGCGCCTCGAGCATCAGTTTTCGGTTGCGGTTCCAGGTGTCGGTACGGGCGACGCAAACGACTAGCTCCTGCGCCGTTGTCGCGGCGGGTTGGCCAAGACAGAGTCGCGCGAGTTCTTTCTTTTTCTCGAAATCGCGTACCCAATAGAACTCCCACGGTTGCAGATTCGAAGAGTTCGGGGCCAGCAAGGCCAGGTTCAGGCACCGACGCATGACATCCTCTGGAATCGGTTCCTCCGTGTAGACGCGGGTAGAGCGTCGCGAACGGACCACACGTTCAAATTCTTCGGCGTTGGTGGTCGACGCAGCTTCCGAGTGGCGAAATTCGGGAACTCGTTCGAAAATATCAGTGGCTTTCGACATGAATCGGCGATCGGTAGCGTGGCGGTTGAAGGAGTGGCAAGATTCTATCATCTCGACAATGAATGCTTCGTTGGAGTTTCAAGCATGGTCGGCGAGATCCGCAAGGGGCGATCGACTCGGGCGCACGCGGCTGATCAAATCCACCGATCTCGTTATGCTGATGTCCTCAACAAACCGTTGCATAGCTCGAAAGGTGTTTCGCCATGGTCATTACGGTCGAAATCAGCATGTATCCGTTCCGTGAAGAGTTTCGAAGTTTGATCAAAGACTTCATTCGCAAGTTGAATGAGATTGACGGGCTGAAGATCGCGAGCGGCTCAACGTCCACCGTGATCATCGGAGACTACGACCTGGTGATGGACACTTTGAAAGAGATGTTTCGGTGGTCGCTCGAGACGCATGGGAAAGCAGTCTTTGTGACGAAGTTTTTGCCAGGATATCAGCCCTCTGAATAGTTGCGGAGCGATGGAGTCTCGGTTTCTGAGAGTCGATTTTCATGGTCACAAATTCGCGCGAGTGTCGCTTCGCGGACGTGAGACCCGAGAGCTTGCCTCGTCGTGCAAGCAGATTCATCAAGCCGGTTTCGGCGGTTACTCGTGAGCGTGCAACGGATGAACGACCTGACGACGACTGCCAACGATTCGTCTCCATCGCGATCTGTATGGAATGATGTTCAGGTCAGCGAGGATGACGTCAGGCGAGTCAATGATGCGGCGTCCGACGGCCCGTATTGGAGTCCTGATTTGGCGCCCGTTCCGCCGTCGGCACGGAAGTGGGGCCTCAAGGATGTGATCGCATTGTGGGTCGCATTGGCGGCGTGTATCCCCACGTACATGCTGGCTTCGTCGCTAATCGACGAAGGGATGAATTGGTGGCAGGCGGTAGCGACGATCTTCTTGGGAAATCTAATCGTTCTGATTCCCATGGTGCTCAATGCTCACGCGGGGACGAAGTATGGGATTCCATTTCCCGTGCTCTGTCGATCATCGTTCGGGTTACGGGGCGCAAACGTGCCGGCAATGTTGCGGGCGTTGGTCGCTTGTGGTTGGTTCGGAATTCAATGCTGGATCGGTGGCTGGGCGATCTACAAAGTGTTGGAAATCTACATCCCGGCGTGGGCAAGCATGGCGGAAATTCCGTGGCTGGGAATCAACACGCCACAGTTGATTTGCTTTCTCGGTTTCTGGTTGGTCAATCAGGCGATCATTTGGCACGGGATCGAATCGGTTCGTCTCTTGCTAAACGTAAAAGCTCCGCTGTTAATCGTTTTGGGTTTGGGGTTGTTGGCGTGGGCGTATCACGCGGCTGACGGATTCGGCCCGATGTTGTCGCAGACGTCCGACTTCGCCGAAGGTGGGAAGCGTGCCGATGAGTTTTGGGCATTCTTTTTTCCAGCGCTGACGGCGAACGTTGGATTCTGGGCAACGCTTGCGCTCAACATTCCCGATTTCACACGCTATGTTCGTACGCAAAAAGATCAGGTGCTGGGGCAAGCAATTGGGTTGCCCGCAACGATGGGATTGTATTCCTTCATCGGTGTCGCGGTGACTTCCGCCACGGTCGTGATTTATGGCGCGCCGGTGTGGGATCCCGTCGACTTATTGTCTCGATTCACCGACCCAGTTTGGCATGTGGTGGGATTGGTTGGCTTGGTCGTCGCGACGTTGGCTACGAATTTGGCGGCGAATGTGATCGGTCCAGCCAATGACTTTGCCAATCTTTGGCCCCGCCGAATTTCGTTTCGAATGGGTGCGATCATCACCGGGCTAATCGGGATCGTGATTCAGCCCTGGCGTTTGGTAGAAGATCCGAGCGGCTACATCTTCAAGTGGCTCGTCGCCTACTCTGCACTACTGGGTGCCGTCGGAGGCGTGATGATTTGCGACTATTTTCTGTTGCGGCGGATGCGACTCGATCTGGCGAGTCTGTATCGACCGGACGGACCCTATTGGTATCGCGGCGGTTTCCACCTGGCCGGGATGATCGCTTTGGTACTGGGAATCACCCCATGCGTGCCGGGGTTCTTGGCGACGATCGGCGCAATTGAGGCGACGCCCATTTGGACAGAACTCTATCATTACGCCTGGTTTCTTAGTTTCGGAATTTCATTTGTCGTCTACGCGATCGGCTGTTTCCTCTATCGCGGTGGGACTGCTCGGGAAGCAAACTTAGAGGATCGCGACGCATGAAAAAACTCTCGGGGAAAACGGCGGTGATCATCGGCGGAAGCCGGGGCATCGGTCTGGCGGCGGCGAGTCGTTTTGTGACGAAGACGCGCGTGTCCTCCTCTTTGGACGGAACCAAACACGACTCGATGCTGCTACCGAAACGTTGGGCGATCAGGCGATCGCGGTCGCCGGCGATTTGCAAAATCTGTCTAACCTCGATCGGCTGATGCAGTGCGCCGCCGAATCGTTTGGGAAGATCTTATTCTTTGTTTGATTGCTGGCGCCTCAGGTTTCATTCCGTTGGAACAAATGGATGAAGAGAGTTTTGATCGTATTTTTGGCGTCAACGTGAAGGGGAGCTTCTTCGCGATTCAGAGGGCCCTGCCGTTGTTGGTTCCCGGATCCTCGGTGATCTTGACTGGCTCTTCACTGGGTGACCGTGGGCTGCCGAATTCCAGCGCCTGCGCGGCAAGTAAAGCAGCGATTCGTTCTTTGGCACGAACGTTGTCGGCCGAGTTGATAGGACGGGGAATCCGTGTCAACGTAGTCTGCCCGGGACCGGTCGATACGAGTTTGTGGGAACGCGTGGGTGTTCCGCTTGGTCACGTCGATGAATTACGTGAACTGGTTCGCGTCGCGAATCCGTCACAGCGATTCGCTAAGGTTGAAGAGATCGCGAAGGCATTCGTCTTCTTGGCTTCCGACGATTCCGCTTACATGTTGGGATCGTCGATGGCGGTGGATGGTGGTGAGTTGCAGCTTTAAAAACGTGTTCGGCATTGCCTGCACGTCTCAGAATTGCTTCACGTCTCATCTTGTGGATCAGTGAGACGGTCGCCGTCGGATCCCTTCACCGGTAGATCGCTGCCGTTGAGTTTGGCTTCGATTCGGGTCGGGACCGAATGAATGACAGACTGGTGCACAAAGCAGCTTTGTTCTCCAATTTCGATCATGCGGCGGATGCTCTCGGCCGATTCGCTCGATTCGATTTCCAACTGTGTGATGACCTCCAATCCGCGCCCGGATAGCGTGCCCTTTGCGACAGATCCGTCCATCGAAAATCGCGTCTCTTGCGACAGTCGCATGCTTTGGATCTTTAGCTTCTTGATCGCAGCGTATCGCGAGAGCTGTGTTAGCAGACAAAATGCCAGACTGGCACTGTAGTAAGCGAGAGGCGGCGGTGCGGAGTCATCACCGCCAAGGTACGGACCTTCATCACAGATGATCTCGAAGCTGCTGCCGTGCGGTTGGTCGACGCGAACGGTGGCCCGCT
>JBPCVD010000397.1:0-7670 GCA_051010815.1 Rubripirellula sp. | reverse complement strand
CGTGATGATCTGCCCAAAATGGGTGAGCGTCCAAGCGCAGCCGATTGCGATTGAAGACTTGCTTGAATACTTGGTCGAAGGACTCGACTGGGCTGGCAGCGACAGCCGCATCTTTGAAATCGGTGGTCCCGACCAGGTCAGCTACGGCGAGATTATGCAGGAGTACGCGAAGCAACGCGGTTTGCGAAGGTGGTTCATTTCAGTACCCGTTTTGACTCCGCGGCTATCCAGCCTTTGGCTCGGTTTAGTGACCCATGTGTACGCGAGAGTCGGGCGAAAGCTAGTCGACAGTCTTCGCAACCCAACAGTCGTCAAAGATCCCTCGGCGTCACATGAGTTCATGGTGAAACCTCGCAACCTATCTGAGGCGATCAAGCGAGCGTTCGAAAACGAAGACAGTGACCTTGCTGACACACGTTGGTCCGATGCGCTCTCTTCCTCTCGAGGAGTGATGACGTGGGGTGGAACGCGCTTTGGAAACCGGATCGTAGACTCACGCTCGGTCAAGGTGTCGGTCGGCCCTGAGAATGCCTTTCGGCCCATCCGTCGAATCGGCGGAAAGCAAGGCTGGTATTACGCCAACTTCTTGTGGACGATCCGCGGCTGGATTGATCTGATCTGTGGTGGTGTCGGCAGACGCCGAGCCAGACGCGACCCAGAGAAGCTACAGGTTGGTGAAGTTTTGGACTGGTGGCGCGTCGAGGATTACCATCCGGATCGACGACTGAGGCTAGCGGCCGAGATGAAAGTTCCTGGGCGAGCGTGGCTTGAGTTCGACGTTGAGCCCTGCGAAGAAGGGTCGACCATTCGTCAAACGGCAATCTTCGATCCGGTGGGTATTCCCGGTCTTGCTTACTGGTACGGCATCTATCCGCTGCACGCGCTGATCTTCCGAGGCATGCTCGCCCGCATCGCAGAGGCAGCGGAACAGACAACGACCAGCATGTCCGAGAGTAACGATTGAGACGTTCGATTTCTCTCTATCATTCTGCTAACCAGTTCCCCACAGGCCGGGGCGTTTCTTGATCTCGATATCCCCGAGTACACGGCACTGGCACGCCAGACGGAGTCCGCTTCCCTTCTTGTGCGGCGGAAAACTGAGTCGCCATCTTTCGATTGCTGTCGTATCAGTTACCGGTCCTGACACTTCGATCGCGCATGTTCCACAAGTGCCCATGCCACGGCAATGAATCTGACGGGCAAGACCGTTGTATAACGGTGCAGTCGCTGCCAATAGCGCATGGCGAAGGTTTTCGTTTTCGTCGCACTCAATCTGCTCGTTGTCAAACTTGATGATTGGCATCTTTTTGTCTTTTTGTCTTCTTGCTTTCGTGAATTCCTTCAGCGATTCATGAACTACGTGATCCCGAGGATCCAACCTTCGAGGTCGGCAGTCTCGCGTTCATGGTCGGTTAGCGGTGGATTGAAATAGCGGCCGAGGAAACCAGCTTGAGATGTCTCACTGAGCCATCTCGCGACGCTGTAAGCGTCTTGCTGGTCGCACGAGCGCTGCTGTCTTGGGAATCGGTTCCGAAAGATTGACGGGTAAATCTCCGCGATAACCGACTTGCCTTCAGGTGGAATCCAACCATCAAACGGCCAAAAGTGGACGTGATCACCAAAATCATTCCTGATCCGAAGCAGCCACGGAATTCCAGCGTGCGTCGACTTTGCCACCGAACCTTGGACATCAAACTGAAAAACCGATTTTGCCGAACTCGACCACTTCTCTGTCAGTCGGAATTCCTTGTTCGAGCCTGACCGTTTCGACGCAATTCCATCATTATGCTCGCGGAACGCATTGACATAGACGTCATCCCGATCGGTTGGCCAGTGCTCCGTAAAGTCGATCAGAAACTGATCCCAACAGCTGAGTTCGTGCCGCTTGAAGTAGCTGATTGGAAACGAGAAACCGTGATCGATGCCTGCGATGATGCGCTCGTCTTTCCGAAGTTTATCGGCCAACCAAGTCGCGATCTCACGCCGGCACCAATTGCGTCGCAACCTGTCGGTCGACGATGGGGAAAGCACCGGTTGCGGTTCTTCACCGCGGCGCGATTCGTAGACCTGCAGGGCTGAACTGCGAGACAAAGGCGTTTTGGCACCTGAGTAGTCAATTCCGATGCAAAGCTCGAAGTTCATGTGAGCCTCGTCCAACGGGCGCTGCGCACTTGACTTCCAGCAATCGTTTCATGTGTAAGGATCTCACTTCTCAAAAAGGCGAAGCGCCATGTTCGGATCAAGCAACGATAAAGAAAGCCTGCAGAAGAAATACACCGAGCTGATGGAAGAGTCGTATCGGTTGTCCCACACCAATCGGAAGAAGAGTGATATGAAGCGGGGCGAAGCTGAGGAGATTGGAAAACTGCTCGACGAGCTGGAGAAAAAGTCGAGTAAATAGGGCTAGAAGAGGGCAAGTTGCTGGTTCCCTTTCAACGTGGAGTGCGATGTCGCATTCAAGCGTCCGAGAATTCGGCCCGCGATCGCCATTCCGCTGAGGAAGGCGCCCTCCACTCTTGCTCCGGCACACCAATCGCCACAAGCACCGATCCACTGTCGGTCATCAAACAGGCAGTGGTCGGTAGCTGTCTTGGTGAAATTTCCTAGAGATCCGTGCCCACCGGAATTGTGACGACTCCCACCAAAGGGTCCGACAGCAGATTCGGGGATTGCAAATCGCCAACGCTGGGTGTCCAGATGTATCGGCTCAACCCCTCGTCTTCCAACAGCAGTCCAAAACTCATCGAGTAACCGCTGCCCTACTTTATCGGGTGCATCATCAATGTGTGCCTCGGTCCACACGGGCGACGCGTGCACAACCCATGTTTCTCCGCGCCCATCGCGTCCGGGTTTGCTGTTGTTGCGAGCGATCCATGACAGAGGCGACTGGTGCACAAACGCGGCGTCGAAACCGAGTCCTAAAGACTCCTCGAATGCCAACATCAAAGCCCAGCAACCGTTCATCGTGACACTGCGGGATTGCTCCGCGAGTTGTGGGATGCCGGCCAACAGAGTCGCCGCCTGATGCGACGGCACGGCAACAACCACAACGTCGAATTGACCTAATTCGACTCCAGCGTCATTGGTGAGTAACCATCGGTCGTCGGAGCGAGTTGGTACGGCGACTTTTGTCTCCAAGTGAACGCTCAGATCAGATGCAAGGTGCTTCCCGAGGGAACTCATACCTGGCACTGCAACATAGCGGTTGTCGCCAGTCTTGTCGGCTTTGATCACTCCCTTCTCGACAACAACAATACGCCCATTCCAGGATTGAATCAGCCCATCATCAATCCACGACTGGACATATCGTTTGAATCGCCCGTCGCGGGCGGTGAAGTATTGAGCACCGTGATCAAAACTCAACGTCTCATCAACGCGTCGTGTCGACATGCGGCCACCGACGCCTCGGCTCTTCTCATAAACGCGGACTTCGCAACCGTGGTCGGCGAGCGTCCTCGCACAAACCAGACCGGAGATCCCCGCACCGATGACGGCGACGGTAGGTGTCGGATTCCATAATGAGCGCGTAACCTTGCGCCGATACGCAGCTGGGTCAAGCCGCTTTGCTTGCTGCTCAGTAGAACGAGTTCTCACAGTCCCGAAAACGCTCTGGGAGGGCGAGAACGGGCGATCAAACTGGCCAAGACACCAAAGCATGCCACCGTAGGAAGCGGGATCGCGTCCGTCCAATGCGTACCGGTGATTCAGATCGATCAAGCGTGCGAGGGACTGCTTCGCATCGGGCGTCCATTCCAAAAACGCTTTGCCCCAGGTCATTCGCACATTGTTGTGCAACTCACCATGAATCAGCAGCGATCGCTGCGCGGAATCCCAAATGGAATCGCCGGTGCGGCCCCGAGACATCGTTTCCCAAGACAGCAACTCACGAGAATCGCTTTCATGCTCACGCAGGGTCTCGCGGGCCCAATCGGGAATTGCCGAAGTTCTGCCGTGGTCTCGGCGGTAGTGGCAAAACATGTAGGCGAGTTCTCGCCAAATCAGCAACTCGTCCAGGAACTTTTCCGCGCCTTTGGTTCGTTCTGCAGCGGCCTCGCGGGCTATTCTCGTCGGAGCCACCATCCCGTAGTGCAGGTAGGGCGACATCCTGCTTACACCATCGATGAGCGCGTTATTACGGCGACGGTCGTAGGTTGATAGTCCATTCCCTTTAAAGTCTTGCCAACGCTGGTAGCCCACGACGGAGCCGCCAGGTGTATGTGGCACGGGGCCGATCGAATGATCGATTTCACATTGGCTCACGATGCTCGCGATGTCGCTACTGAGCAAATCGACCGGCTCAAAGGGGAGGTCGATTGATGACGGCGAAGCAGTTCTCAGCTGATAACTTTCCGGGCTTAGGGAAACGCGTTCGGCGTAGAGCTTCTTTGTCGCATTTCGGAACGCGAAAGCGCGTTCATAACTCTTGCCAACCAATCGCATGGGAACGACGCATGCGGTATCGACGGCAAAAAGGCTGCACCGGGTGACTCGAATCAATTCAACCGTCCAACTCCGCAGCGGTTCCGTCGGCATGTCTTCGGTAACAACAACCGCAGCCCGCTTGGCAAGCGTCTTGAGGTGCGGCCCACGATGCCCGGGGCGTTCCACGTGAAGGACATAGGATAGATTCTTGTCGGCCATCGCGAGCTGAACATCTCGAGCACCTTGCAGGATGAACGTGTGGTGGCGGTCCGAAGCAAATGGATAACGTTCGGACAAACCTTGCTAAACCAAGAGCGGCAAGTCCAATCGGTTTGCAAAGTGAATCGCAACGTTGAGCGCCGGGTTCTCATCGGCGCGAATCGCCGCACGCATCCAATAGAGAACGAACTCACCATCGGAGCCGACACCCTCACCGCCGAGCAGTCGCGTTCTGTCCTCCAATGCAGCGGCCAGCGATTCCTTTAACTCATCAATGTGAATCATCCAGATGCTCGCTCAGTATGCCGCCTTACTCAAGATAACTCTTCAGCATCCAAAGAGTCTTTTCGTGAACCTGAATCCTGGCGATCATCAGATCCTCCGACTCGGAATCGCCTTCTTCCGCGGCACAATCACGTGCGGTCTTGAGGTCAGCTAGCAGCTTTTCATTGGCGGTCACCAGATGCTTGACCATTTCAGTTGCACCCGCATCTTCGCTTATCTCGGCGATGCCCGCCATCTCGCTGAGATTTGACAGACCGCCAGGCGCAAGTGAGCCCTTCGCACGGATCCGCTCAGCGATTTCGTCAACCGCAAGAAACAGCTCGGTGTACTGCTCCTCGAAAGCCGTGTGCAGCGAAAAGAATGACGGTCCGCGCACATTCCAGTGGCAGATGTGGGTCTGGCCAATTACCGCGTATGTATCGGCGACTACCTGCCGAAGAGCCTCGACAACGCTCATGTGTATTCTCCAACTAATCTTTTCGATACCGATGCACTGTAGCCGGGTTACAAGGCTGCAGTAGGCTTAGTCCCGGCGGTGTTTCGGTTCATTTGCAGGAACTCCGTTCTTCCGAACTGACCGCTCCGTTGACTACGGCTAATACCGGCTTCTAGCCGATTTTATGGGCTCTCCGACTTCGGCATCGTTCGCTGCAATTAAGAACTTGCGACCAACAGTTCCGCCACTTCTTTCTCCACGCGAAGGGTTTCCCGCACGCAACACATGTTTTGCTGGGCCTGGGCTTTGATTCAGTTTTCCTCATCGAAAAATGTCAGCCCGAAGTTGATTTTCGCAAGAGACGCAAAGGCCACACTCGCACGTGAGGCAAGCCTGCGAGCCGGAGGAAACCGGAATTCGTCCCTCGTCCCATCGATGCGACCATGACGTTGTCAACACGAAGCTCCAATCGGTGCGATGTTGCAAGTAAGGCGGCGTTTAGGCGAGCGACTGAAGACCGAATCCTTCCGAAACGGCGGGCATTTCCGATCAACTCTCTGGCCGACTCTGGAGTCCCGACGTTGATCACGATCAAACCCTGGCTGGCGTGGATACCTAATGCTCGTCCATCCAGTTCACAATCAAGAGATGCCTCGATGTCAATCACGAGTGGTGTTGACACTATTTCGCGTCCGCCGCACCGTTGCGAGTTGAAATGCGCACCGTACCGCTCATCTTCCAACGCGCATGAGAGGCGTCATCCGCAGTTGAACTTGGAATGCAGAGCTCGAAATCGTCAAATGAATAGCTGATTTCCGCGTCGCGGCCGGTCAGCTTGTCGTAAAGTCCGATCGCCAATTCGGGCCAGTTTTTCGTATCTTGCTCAGTCGCCATGATTGATCCTGCGAGTGGAGTTGGTTTGGTTTTCCAGTAAACGATAGGAACGCGACAAGACACCGATTCTCAAAGGGCATGACGGGTAACCCGGTCGATTCTAACGAGTGTTTCCCTGAAAACTACAATTCGGTCGAGAGCCAATTGCCGCCACGACTGCGCGCGGTTGGCATCGAGCCAAAGCGGTTGGAGCGTACCTCAAGAAAATCATGATCCTACTCATTTTCCCGAACCAGCTCTTCGCGAAGCATCCGGGCCTCAAGCTCAATCCGGATCGAATCCTTCTGCTCGAGGAATCTCTTTTCTTCGGCGACCAGCGTTATCCGATGCAATTCCATAAGCAAAAGCTGTGGCTGCATCGTGCCAGCATGAAACGGTACGAGTCGGAGCTTCAAAACAAGGGATACGAAGTACAGTACGTCGACTACGACGCCGAGAAACCGTCGCTTGTGGAGCAGCTCCAAAAGTCGATCAAACGAAAGGATCGAAAAGCAACCGAACTCTGCTGCGTCGATCCGACCGACTTCGTTCTGGAAAAACGTCTGCGTAAGGCTTGTGAAATACTTGGCCTTCGCTGCGAGATTCTTCCCAATTCGGGATTTCTAAACTCAGCCAAGGAGAATCAGGAATTCCGCGCTGGAAAAAAATGCGTTGGTTCATGGCTGACTTCTACAAGTGGCAGCGTCAGCGAATGAACATCTTGATGGATGGTGACCAGCCGGAGGGCGGGCAGTGGAGCTACGACGAGGAAAACCGTAAGAAGGTACCCAAGAAACTCCTGCACACCATTCCTGAGATCCTATCGATCAAACGAGACGATGTTGACGATCAGGCAAAGGAGTATGTTCAGCAACGATTCGCGAAGCATCCCGGGAGTATTGATCAGCTCTATTACCCGTCGTCACATCGATCAGCGAGACGCTGGCTAAAGCACTTCCTGGCCAATCGCTTCGAGCATTTTGGAGATTACGAAGATGCGATTGTCGAGGGTGAGTCGTGGCTTTGGCACAGCGTGCTCACGCCGGCGATGAATATCGGTCTGCTGACACCCGGCGAGGTTGTCAAAGCGACGATCGATTTCGCCAAGACGAACGAAGTTCCCTTGAATTCACTGGAAGGGTTTTTGCGACAGGTGATTGGCTGGCGCGAGTTCATGCGTGCAACCTACGAGGATCTTGGCGTCCCCATGCGGACCACCAATTACTGGCATCAGCGACGGGCAATGCCCAAGAGCTTTTACGACGGGACAACAGGAATCGTACCTGTTGACGATACGATTCGACGAATCCTCGAAACGGGTTACTGCCATCACATTGAACGACTGATGGTCTTAGGCGGCTTCATGTTTCTCTGCGAAATCGACCCCGACGATATCTATCGCTGGTTCATGGAGATGTTTGTCGATAGTTACGAC
>JBPCVD010000396.1:0-10196 GCA_051010815.1 Rubripirellula sp. | reverse complement strand
GACCAGCTAGATATCCCACTCGGCACTGCGTTGACCCAGATGAGACGGGCACTCGAACGCCTGAAGACCGAATTAGAAGTCGAAGAGACATGAACACTCCTGACCCGAATCCCACCGCTGCATTGTCCGACGCTCAAAAGAATGAATGTCTGCAGTACCTGATGGGGGAGCTCAATCCGAGCGAATCGCAAAGCTTTGAGCGGCAGTTGGCTAGCTCAACCGCATTGGGCGACGAGCTTTTGCGTCAAGCCGAGGGGATCAGCCTGTGTTCACAGCCAGATCTATTATCGCAACCAATTTGCGTCGGCGGTTCTGCGAATCAGGTGACTCGATGGCGATCCGTGGCCGCCCTTCTTGCCGTCGCCGTTTGTTTGGCCGTACTGGTATTCGGGGTTTGGCCCAAAGCGTCAGATAAAGTGGCAAGTAGAGATCGGACGTTACCGACAACTACTTCGGCTACTCAATCGAAGGTTTCCGCTGACCAGAGCGCGATTCCTGAAGATGTCCTGATAGCACGTGCTTGGGCAAGCAACCGGCTTCCCTCGGATTCCGGATCCGATGGAAACGACTCGATTCTGCCAGGTGATGAGATTGATGTTTCACTCGCTTCACTTCCCGCCGATGGCACGGAGATGGATTCTACGCTTTCGTGGATGTACATCGCGGTCGCCGGAGATCTGGAGGAAGCCAACGATGGCTAGAGTTGTTGCAAGTCTGATCTGCGTTTTCGCCTTCTGCGCGGATTCCTCCCTTTGGTTGGCGGCTCGCTCATGGGCAGTGGAAGCCTCCTCGTCAGCCAAGTCGCTGGCAGACACCGGTACGCGTCCAACGGCGAAGACTCCTGTCCCCTTGGATCGAGAGACCGAAGCCCGCGCGAAAGATCTCGTCAGCTCACATTTGCCGGCGCTCAAGGTCGTGCTGGAAAGATTGCAATCAGACCAGCCGCGTGAGTACGACCGGGCGATCCGAGACTTGGCACGATCAGCCCGCAAACTTGAAACCGCAAAGGGTCGTGACGAAAACTTGTACGAGGCCGAATTGGAGCTTCTTCAAGCCCAGACTGAGGCAACGTTACTGACCGCGAAGTTGAAAGTCCGCGACAATGCTTCTGATCGAAAACGGCTACGCGAAGCCGCCGCTCGACTGCAGCAAGCACAAGTCTCGCGGGCAGAATACGAAGTGCTGACTTACCAGCAACGTTTAGAGAAAGCCGAAAAGCTGCTCAAGTCCGCCGAACAGCGTCTCGCGCAGCGAAAAGAGAATGCCAAAGAATCGATTGAAAAATCGTATTCTCTTATGCTTCGCAAAGCGGGACGAACGCCCTCCAAGACTGGAGAGCCGAGAAAGTCCGACTCGCAAAAAACGGTACCCCGACGAACCGAGTCACGAAAGACTGGTTCAAAGAAGAACACTCCGCCGGCCAATTGATCGGCATACTTCACCTACCTGATTTCCACCACTCTCATGGCAATGCGAATGAGTCTCTTCACTTTCAAACGCACCTTCGTGGCGACTATCGTTTGCGTGTGCCTGATCGCCTCAACGACACAGCGGACTGCTGCGGAACCCGCCAAATCGAGCGTGCGGGCCAAAAGCGTCAAGTCGGAGCCGAGCAAACCGCTTAGCGTGCGTTTCGCTGATTCGGATGCGACCGAGGTCCCTGATTTTCAGAAGCACGTCGTTCCGCTGATGGGACGATTGGGATGCAACGGCCGATCCTGCCATGGCTCCTTCCAGGGTCGCGGAGGATTTCAACTTTCGCTCTTCGGCTATGACTTCCAAGGCGACCATGAGGCATTGCTTGATGACGCGACGGGTCGAGTGGACGTCGACGACATCGAAGAAAGTTTGATCCTAGCCAAGCCAAGTGATGCAGACATGCACGAAGGCGGCAAGCGTTTTGACAAAGACAGCTGGCAATACAATGTCTTGCGTCAGTGGATTAGTAGCGGCGCAAACTATCCCAAGGAGAGTGTGCAAAAGCTGCTACAACTCGAAGTGACTCCTGCTGAAGTGTTGTTCACAAAGGAAAACGAAAACATCGAGCTGAGGGCTATTGCTCATTGGGAAGATGGCAGCAGCGAAGACGTGACCGAATTGTGTCGCTTCAGTTCGAACGACGACGCGATCGCCGAAATCGACGCGTTGGGTCAAGTCAAATCTGGTGATCAAGGTGACACACACGTGGTCGTCTATTACGACAACGCTGTGGTCCCCGTCCCAGTGTTGCGTCCCATCGGGCCCGCCTCTTCCGGGCGACCGCAATCACAACCCATTGATCAACTAGTGCAGCAGAAGCTTGACAAACTTGGAATTGTCTCCTCAGCAAACTGCACTGACGCGGAGTTCATCCGTCGCGTTTCGCTAGACATCACTGGAATCCTGCCATCTGCTGACACGGTTCGCAGTTTCCTTGCCGACACGTCGTCCGACAAACGGGAGCGTCTCGTTGACCAGTTGCTGGATTCGCCAGGATACGCAGCTTGGTGGGCAACTCGATTCTCCGATTGGACAGGCAATAGCGCTGAGCAGCTCAACAACGTTCTGCCAGTGCGAAATGCCGCAACGCGACTCTGGCACGAGTGGTTGAGATCACGCTTGGAATCCAACATGCCCTACGACGAGATCGTGGCGGGTATCGTGACCGCGGAAAGCCGCCAGCCAGATGAAGGCTACGTCGAATATTGCAAGAAGATGACCGAGGCCTGTCAGCCAGGCAATGAGAGTCAGTTTGCTGACCGCGACGGACTGCCAATGTTCTGGGCACGTCGAAACTTTCAGAAACCCGAGGACCGGGCCATCGGTTTCGCTTACACGTTCCTGGGCGTTCGCATCGAATGCGCGCAGTGTCACAAGCATCCGTTCGACCAATGGTCGAAGAACGATTTCGAGGAGTTTGCAAAGGTATTCTCCATCATCCGCTACAGTCAAAATCAAGTCGCGCCAGATGCGAAAAAGGATCGCGATGAATTACTGGAGCAGTTAACCGGAGGCAAGAAACTCCGTGGCGGCGACCTCCGCAAAGCTGTCTACAAAGCAGCCCAGGAGGGTAAGGCAGTCCCCTTCGGCGAACTCGTGATCAACAACGCAGTATCCGAGCGGGCGAAGAAAGCGAGAGCGTTGGCGAAGAGGAAGGGGCGTAAAGCTCCCGAGATCAAGATTCCCACCGGGAAGATCCTGGGACAAAGCGAACCTTTACTTCTCGACAAGGATCCTCGCGACGAGTTGATGGCATGGCTCCGATCAGAAGAGAACCCGTATTTCGCAAAAGCGATTGTGAATCGTGTCTGGAGCAACTACTTCGGTGCCGGCATCGTCGACCCGACTGATGACATGAACCTGGCGAATCCTCCCGTCAATGCTCCGCTTCTGGACTACCTTTCGCGTGAGTTCATCCAGCACGACTTTGACCTGAAATGGTTGCATCGTGCCATCGTGACAAGTGAGACTTATCAGCGGAGTTCTGACACGAACGAGACGAACATGATGGATCGCGCGAACTTCTCGCACCATGTTCCGCGGCGTCTCCCTGCCGAGGTCGTCTACGACGCTGTGGTGTTGGCCACTGGATCCGACCAGAACGCTAGTCAACTTCGAGGCGAACTGACAGAGATGGCGATCGCTGAGGGCAAACCACGTCAGCGCAATCAACAGGACTTCGCTCTTGAGGTCTTTGGTCAATCGATCCGCGAGTCCAACTGTGACTGCGATCGCAGCAACTCGCCCAGTTTGCTGCAGTCGATCTATCTGCGAAACGACGCCGATATGCACAAACGACTTTCGGACCGTGATGGCTGGGTTGCGCAAGCCTGTGCCGAACTAGGCGTGGCGGGTCCGAAATCGGCAAACGATCCGAAAACACTTGCCAACCAACGCCGAGCCGAAGGTTACCGAAAGCAGTTTCTCAACCGGATTCGTCAATTCAAAACATTGCCGGAGTCGAAACGAGGCAGGATGCGTGAACAACTCAAAAAGGAACATGCACGCCTCGTGTCACGCTTCAAGCCAACGGGCTATCACGTTCCGTCGCTCAAGAGCCTTTTACAGGACCCCAGTGATTGGGATTCGCTCGAGAAGGCTCCCACGACGGCACCTGGGACCACCACGATGGAAAGCTTGGTGGAGGAGGCCTACCTCCGCACGCTAAGCCGTTTCCCGGACTCTGAAGAGACCGACATCTCCGTTGCCTTCATCAATGAATCCGAATCGCCTGCTGACGGTGTTCAGTCTTTGGTTTGGGCTTTGGTGAACACGAAAGAATTCATCATTACTCATTAGTCCCTCAACACGTGCCTTGACACGTCTCCTTCCCATTCACGTTCCAATTTGACGCAAGTGAGTCGATACTTATGAAACTTCATCGCACCTGTGACGGCATGAAACGTCGCGACATGTTGAAAGCCGGTACGCTTTCGATTGGCGGCCTGACGCTTGGCAACTACATGCGAATGGCAGAAGCGGGACAACTGCAATCGGGTCGCGCCGAACGCGCCATCTTCATTGAATTGCCCGGTGGGCCTTCGCATCTCGACACGTTCGATCTCAAGCCCGACGCCCCCGACGAATTCCGTGGCTCATTCAATCCGATCGCGACGAACGTCCCGGGAATTCAAATCTCGGAGCACCTTCCCAAATTGGCTGCGGTTGCGGACAAGTTTGCGATTCTTCGCGGCGTGAGTCACACGTTGGCTGCCCACCGCTTGGGTCGAGAGTATGTCAACACCGGCAGCAAGCCAATTCCCGCCCTGGAATACCCCAGTTACGGCGCCGTGCTTGCGAAGGAAAACCCAAGTGATGCTGACATTCCCAGCCTCGTTGCCGTTCCCAAAACAGGGCAAGGTCCCGGTTTCCTGGGCATTCGCTACGCACCCCTGGAAACGAACTCATCGCCGAGCTTTGGCAACCCGTATTCGGTTCGTGGCATTTCGCTCGGTGGAGGCATTGGCGTTGACGAAGTGCAGCGTCGTCAGAGCTTGCTGAAGAAGCTCGATCGACGTTTCGCGGCGATGGAAAAGAACGACCAACTTTTGGAGGGACTCGACCAGTTCGGCGAGCAGGCCTACTCGATGATCACGTCCTCCCGCGCTCGGGAAGCCTTTGACATCAGCAAAGAGCCCGAGAGCTTCGCCCGCCAATTTGGCGAGGAATCGTTCGGCCAAAGCTGCATGCTTGCGCTACGACTGGTGGAGTCGGGCGTTCGGTTGGTGAGTGTCCAACTCGGCGGCTGGGATACGCACACCGATAACTTCACCAAACTGAAGGATAACAACCTGCCAAAACTTGACGCTGGTCTGAGCGGGCTGCTGACCGGGTTAGAGCAACGTGGCTTACTTGATTCCACTGCGGTCTTTGTAACGGGCGAGTTCGGACGAACTCCTAAGATCAACACGCGTAGTGCGGAAGGTGGTCGTGATCACTACCCGCGCTGTATGTTCATGTTGATGGCAGGAGGCGGTGTGCGAGGGGGCCAAGTCATTGGCGAAAGCGACGACACCGCCGCTGGTCCTCGTCACGAGGGGATTTCCCCTGACGATGTCGCGGCCAGCTTCTACTACAATCTGGGAATCGACCCATCGCTGGAGTACGACACCAGCACCGGTCGCCCCATCACACTGGTTCGCGATGGAAACGTGATTCAGGACCTGTTTTCCTAACAGATCCCTGCCCTGCTGAACAACAAAAACAGCCGCCGAAGCCATGCTTCGGCGGCTGTTCTTTTTGGTGCCAAGTTCGTTGAGTGTTTGCTCAAGTGTAAGAGAAGGGCCATGGTGAAGCCCTCCCTGCCTCACCATGGCCCATCAATGCTGGAACGATGGCACCGATCGTTCCACCCTCCCAATCCATGGTATGAATGTCATCGGCAAGCCGAGGGCTTTGCCTGAAACAGAACCAAGGGACGGGTGAAGTTTTTTTCCGGTGAGGGAGCGAGAAGGCGTCGTTGGCGACTTAGCGGTCACATCCGCTGTCACAGTTTCCGTGACCGGTACAGCTTCCGTTGAGGCAGTTGCACTCGCCATGCAGATGCTTGTGATGAGGACCGCATTCGTAGCGGTATCCATCCCAGACATTCGAATAGCAGGGGTGGCTGCGGAAGTACTGCAGAAACGTTGACGTAGGAAGATTGGGCCGCATATGGGGTCGGCAGACGACTCCGTGGTCGCAGGAATCTCCCAGACAGCTTGATTGGCCAAAGCCGACCGTTTGGGCCTGAAGGCTTGGCTCAGTGAAACCTGGATCCTGAAGCGCGAAGGCGGCTTCCAGATCAATCTGCGGTGTTGGCTTGCTCTCCGGAATCGGATCTTGCAAAGCAACTTGAGGCGCCGCGGGCGGCTTCGCGGAAACGACTTGCGCAGGCGGGGTTCCCTCCACCATTTCCGGCATGCTGAAGCCGGTGGGAACGGGCTTGAGTTCCGCAACCTTGATTTCCTGAACCTGTGCAAGCGGTTCCTCAAGGGTCGGGGCGTCACCAAAACTCAAGTCGGCGAGAAGTGCGCTGAAGTCATCGTTAGCAGATACGGAATTTGCAAGGGTTGCGAGGGCAAATACCGATGCCGTGAATGCAGATGTACGCATGAGAAGAACATCCATGTTTAAAGGAAGCTGTTTAGTTTGAGCCCGATGCCTGCAAAACCATGGTTTCCTTGCCGTCGCGGATGCGAAACGGCGCTAACCATTGATTTTGGTGATCGCTAGGATCGATTCCCTTTGGAAAGTGCAAGTTGAACCTTGCAGGGGTTTGGCAGAATCCGCCGAGCGATCGCGGTCAATGAACCTCTCAACCATTGCCGCGCCCGCAGAGGGTGGCAACGAAAACCAACGGAAAGATTCCGGAACTCGGAGAGCCAACGCGATGCGATCGATGCGAGTGCCAACCTTTTTGCACATCGCATCATCGGCATGTATTTCCTAACCGGATCTCAACGGCTCTTCTAATCAGCCATGCCCAACAGCGCGTCACGAATCTCCGACCGGCGTTGGGGATCGGTAATCTTCGAACCATCGATCTCCGACACATAGAAAACGTCGGCGACTTGATCTAAGTGGGTGTCGATCTTGGCAAAGTGCAACACGACGTTTTGCTCGGCAAGTGTCGTAGCGATACGGTACAACAATCCAACTTCGTCATAGGCGAAGAACGACAGAATCGTGTAGCGATCAACCGTCTGATTATCGAATCGCACCTTGCGTGGTAAGACGTTCACGCTGTCCGTTTCACGATGATTCTGCGGGTCCCATCGACGCCGGTAAGGAGGCAAGGGATCGTCGGGCGAATCGAGTAGCTGACACACACGTTGACATACTTTCTCCGTGCGTTCCTCGGACGCCTCTCCATCGGAAAACTCTGGGTCAAAGACCCAATAATCGTTCCATGCCAAGTCACCCACCGTCTCGATCTGGGCACGAAGAATCGTAAGACCGCTGGTACTCAACGCGCCAGTGGCCCTCGCAAACGTTCCGATATTGTGCTCATCTTCTCGTCGCACGACGGTGTATCGCATCGCGTTGAAGCTTGGGTCGTAACAACTCGTGCACAACGCTCCATCACCCAACGTATTACTGACAATCTCGATTTGTCGCGCAAGATGGTCTGGATCGGCGCGACTGAGCAACGACAGCGGCAATCGCTCTAAAAGGCCGACACATGCTACGGCCGACTCCGCCTCCTGAAGACGTTCCCGCACCTGGGCGCGTTTGTAATCGATTTCGGTGTCGTCTGGACTTCCCGGCAAGTCTCCTGAATCAAAGTAACGCCGAGTCCGCTTGTACAAGTCTTCGATCAGATTCAACTTCCAATCGGTTGCGACTCCAGGTCCAACTGCGGTCAAATCAGCGTACGTGTGCACAACCAGCAACTCCAACCGCCGAATCGATCCGACTTCCGCAGCAAAGGACAAGACAATCTGAGGATCGCTAAGGTCATGACGAAACGCGACAACGTTGACCGCAAGATGCTTGAGGACTAACCATTCCAACGTCTCCGCAGACACAGGATCCAACATCAATCGAGCAGCCGTTTCCTTCGCAATACGGGCTCCGACAATGCAATGATCCTCTTCGTATCCCTTTCCGATATCGTGGATTAAGAGGGCAAGGTGAAGGAGTCTTTTGTCGTCCATTCGGCGATAACGACGCCCCATGCCTCCCTCATCGTTCTGCAGCTCCGTCGCCGCTTCAACGGCTCGAAAACTATGAGCGTCAACGGTGTACTTGTGGTACGCATTGAATTGCAACAGCCCCCGCATTCGTTTGAATTCAGGAATCAGTTGCTCGATGATCCGCAGCTCATGCAATCGGCGAAGCAACGGAGCCAGACGACCTGGTCGACTCAAGAGCGACAAGAACGCTTCGATTGTCTCTTCGTCCGGAGGTGTTGGATCGCGATCCTGCATCGCATGTCGGATCGCTTGCCAGGTCTGATGAGAAATTCGTTTGCAATGCTGATTGGCAAGACTCATCAGTCGCAATACATCTGGAAGATTCGACGCGAACTCTTCCAACTGAGCTTTGGGAACCCAGATGTGAGTCGGGCCCATTCGGATGTGCTCATCGACCTTACGAGATAACACCTTCTCGAAGCCGCGGTGGATCAGCGGACGGCTACGCGCATCGTCGACGAAATAGGCAGACGCGTAGCGGACATTGCGCGTGTTGTCGAAGTAGTCCTGCATGAACTGCTCGACCGGCAACATGCCATCCGTACCCTTGTATCCCCACTCGTCGGCAATCTCCATTTGCGTTCCGCGATCAAGAATGTCTTGACTCTTCTTTTCACGAAAATGCAGCTCGTGCCGCACTCGCAACATGAACGCGTACGCTTGACGCAACTGGCGATAGTCTTCCTCGGGAAGGGCGCCAAGTTTCAGCAGTCGTTCGAGGTCCGTCTCTCCATATCTCGCGAATCCAATCCAGCGAATCAATTGAATGTCTCGAAGCGCACCGCGGGATCTTTTGACATTGGGACGCAACAAGTAAGCCGTGTTTCCCCACTTTCGTCTTTCCTCGCGACGAGCCTCAACAACGCCCCGAATCAACGCGTTTCGTCGACGCATCGCGCCATGCCGAAATGCATAGAAGTACTTGCTGTAAAGCCGAAGACTCCCTGCTAACAGCCTCGACTCCGCTAAGGAGGAGTAGATGACCGGATCTTCCCAGGACATTCGACAGGCTTCATCCGCCAAACGAATTGAGAGACCCGGATCGATCCCCGAATCTCCGATGTCTTTTTGCAGGTTGCCAGCGATCTTCGTCGCCAAACTTTCAGCACTCGGCGTGGTCAGCAACATCAAGTCGGCGTCGCTGTAGGGGGCAAGGTCGCGCCGACCAAAACCTCCATGTGCGATTAACGAGAGACCAACTAAGCGCTCATCAGTCGCGTGCTCACGAATCGCTTCATGCCAGATATCAAGGACGACATCGTCATACAGATCGGCCAGCAGCGTCGAAACCTGCATTCCGGGCGTACCGGATCGGTGCTGGTCGTACGCTTTCGCGCGACCTTCCTGCAGCAGCTCGCGAGAGCGAAGGACAATGGGGCGCATCGACATAGGACGTCACTCGAACCTCGCGCAGGGGGTCACAGCAAAGTTCGACGACCCGTTCGAAGGGCGCCGACAACTGCGAGGGGAATCACTGAGCCGGATACGAGGTCCCGCTCGATCGCTACCTGGGGCCTACAGCGCGTCTTCGCCGCGTTCCCCGGTACGAATTCGTATGGAGTCTTCCAGGTCAGTTACAAAGATCTTGCCATCACCAATTTGGCCGGTCTGTGCCGTCTGCAAAATTGTGTCCACGACCATCTGAAGGTTGTCACTTGTACAAATGACCTCAATTTTCACCTTCGGAACAAAGTCAATCGCATACTCAGTACCGCGATAGATCTCAGTGTGCCCCTTCTGACGACCAAAACCACGCACCTCGCTCACGGTCATGCCGTGAATTCCTTGGTCCGTCAGAGCGTTCTTCACATCCTCTAACTTGAAGTGGCGGACAATGGCTTCGACTTTCTTCACGATCTTACCTCAGGCAGGGGCGACGAGTGCTGCTCTCTCTCACGCGGCATTGTACACCTGCGCGACCATCGTTCCAGCAGGGCACCGGCGACACTTCTTAACGGAGCGTTATACGCCCCAGGACACAGATCAATGCCAATTTGCGTCCATTTGATTCGTTCACATCGGTTCGTGCGTCCACCTGTG
>JBPCVD010000395.1:0-5331 GCA_051010815.1 Rubripirellula sp. | reverse complement strand
CCTGCCAAACCGCGCGGCCCATGCGATACTGCGCAGGGCGACCCAGCCGAGTTTCTCTCGAGCTATGTCCGCATGCGAAGCGGAAAGTCGTATCCGACGTGAAGTTTGAATTGGCAGACGATGGACGGATGGCCGCATCACTTGCCTAAAGCAACCCAGCGACTTGCTCGGCTCTTGGAGCTGAATGGCGACGCGTCAACATCGGAACTTCACGAAGCTCTCGCCGGCTTTATCGATCCCGTCATGCGCGCTCCGACCACGAAGACCGGAAGGTCGTTGCTCGCGGCATCGATCACGGATGCATAATTTGCAATGGTCCTTGCTCCACTCGCAGCAAAGCAGAGGACTCAGTTTCGATCAGCTGCACGCACTACGCGGAGAACGGAGCATCTCACAAGGTCACTCGTGTTGCAGGCGTTGAACGCTTTCTTTGCAGATAGCTTTCCAACACGCGCGAACTTGCTGGCGGAAAGAGAGGTCTCCACCTAGACGCATTTACAAATCCAAATTCCGCGAGCTTCGGCTGCCTGGAATCACTCGCTATAGACGGGCGTTCCAGTGACGGTCGTTCCGCTAATCGGATACTCGTTCATCATCGTCTCAGCAGGGGCGCTGTTGCATCCGCTATTGCACGCCGGTGCGGCAGGTGCGCTGCAGGGATCGCCGCAGGATGAGGAACTTGACTTGTTAAAGAAGTTGCGGCCCGTTGAGCCACAACCAGCAACAACAATGACCAGAATTGGAATGAACTTGCGCACGGAATCGTCTCCGAGAAGAAGGAACATCCGTGCGGTGAGGTAAATCCAGCCTTGGATTGTTAACCTCGGCAAGAGAAGCAGCGGAGTTTCAGAGAAAACGAAACATTACCGATCAGGCAGGCAAGACGGATGACGTGCAGTTGCACGCATGTGCTGATTATCCGAACCATTCCATCTCGCCCTATCTGGCCGCAAGCGAATCCACGTGTCGCAGTGTCACGAGCGACTGCTTCCGATGTTTCCAACATTCATGCGTCATACGTACTCGATCTGTCTCTCTCGTGGCGAGGCTCCGCGCACAGAGTCGAACCTCCACTTTCACCATTCCGAGTGGTCAACGTGAGGCCCATTGCATCCCTTGTTCGAACATCGTTCCTTGACATGATCTCCGTTGACGAATGTGTGCCCGTCGTCAGTGCGAATCGTCGTTGTAAGCTTAACCACGCGAACAAGCACCAGGCTTAGGTCGGCGGCCAAAATCAGCAGTGCCGAACGCACGACGGACCTCATTGAGAATGAGCAGGATGCGATCGAGACACCAACAGAGCACAATTCCTTCCCCACTAAATGGGCGGCGAAACCACGTCGTGAATTGCCCACGATCAAGGCCTATGCAAGACCGTCGTCCCCTGAGCCAACTCACGATCGCCGCGTAACCAAATCCGAAACGGCGGCGAACTCAAACGTTGGTTTTCAAGCACTTCCGTGTGTCACGCACAAAAAGAAGAACAACACACAACATTCGGACGCCTACCCAAATAACGGCGGCAGAGCGTTTACAGATCAAACGTCGCCAGATAAACCGCTGGGAATCGCGGCGCAACGTCGCACCGATTCCTTCACTCCACCAACGCTGTCACTCGGAGACTCACTCCGTTCGCCGCCGAGTACGACCGGCGAGCATGGCTCCCAAGTACGCCATCGGAATGTAGGCCAAAAGAAGATCCACAGCGTTGAACCAAAGTGGACCTCCCAACATGCTGATCGCTGTGATCCCGCCCACCAAAAAGAAGAGTCCGATCCCCAAGGCACACTTCACGTGATGGCTTGCGGCAACCTTGGCGGCCACGAACGCTCCCGTGAGTGTCCCTAACGCATGCGCTAGGAAAGGACAAAGAAAATTGATCGGAGTGAACAACGCCATGCTGTCACGCAGTCCCTCCATCGTGGATACGTCCGCACCTTCAGGAAGTGGGATGATGTGTGGTCCCGCATTGACGATGGCAATGTTGACGAAACCTCCCACGACCGCCCCAAGCAGCAACGCCAATAGATTCAAAAGCAATACTTTCATCGGTCGCATCTCGCTTTTTCACGACGAAGCCATCGAGCCAGCAAATCAACGCGACTCACATCTTACCGTGATCTGGCCGCCTGTTGCCAACTCGACGCTTCCTCGTCTTTCGTGATACGAACGCCGCCGACCCTCACGGCAATCGGATTTGCCTGCTCGATATCGGATGCTCAGCAAGGCATCTGCTTCTTGCACTTCTTCAGAGTCCCTTCGCGAGCGAGGTCCCCGCGCCAGGACCTCCACTGGGCGGCGTAAAGCGCGGGGGATGTCGATTCGAAACAACGCTGTTCATTGAGTTGGAAATCTCTCGCTAGCAGGTTCACTTAAACCGGCTCACGCCTGCGGCTCGACAAACCGCTGCCCGGTCATCATCAGGTAGGCAACCGCCAAGATCGCGAAAATGAAGGGCATGATCACCAAAAATCCGAGACACAGCGTGAAGACGCCCAAGATAAAGAGTCCAAAACAGATCAAGAAGATCGCAAGTGCACTCAGACGGTTTCCCGAGGCATGCCTACCCGCCAATCCAAACGCATCCAAAATCCCACAGTTGCGATCCACCAAAAAGTACATGTAAGACCAATAGGTGACGCCGATATAAATCCCAGGCACGATCAGCAAGAGTAGACCGATGATGACAGCGATCGTGAACAGAAACGTGCAAATGACACCACGAACCATGAGTGGGCCTGACATGAACAACATCGAGATATCCGCCGGCTGTTGCCGCGCCACGGCAAGATAGATCCTGATCGATCCAATCGTGAACCAGACATTGATGATCTGAGTGACGAGCTCGAATGCCACACTGACCGACAGGACCAAACCGCCGTTGGCGTTCCCCATCTCTTCCAACACCGTTTCGACAATGCCCCGCATGACACCGACGCCGATCCCGACAACCACGGTGATCAGTAGGGCACCGATCAAGAGGCCAGCGTTCGCCTTGAAAATTCCCCAACCGGCCGACAACGCCAATCCGAGATCGATCGGTTGCACCGACAACTCTCCCGGTACAGTCTCGCGTGGTTCGTCAAACGCCGTGGAAGCATACGGATTGATCGGAGCCGATGACAGCGTCTCGTTCTGCCTGGCGGTTGGCTCCTGATTAACAGATGCACCGGAGTCGCCTCCGGGAACGGTCAGGACCTTCGAGCAAGCGGGGCATTTCGCCTGTTTCCCCTCACTTCCTTCCGGAACTTCTAAGAGGTTGTCGCAGACGTTGCATCTGAACTCGATAGCCATCTAAATCCCCAATCCCGTGAACACGTTGCTGAACGGATCAAAGGATACCGTGACCGGATCACGGCCGCCATTCTGAACACCCCGCGGCTCACCGAATCAAGGTAACCTTGATCGAGTTCGAAGCCAATTTTTGATGCATCCGACTGCGCTGGAACGACTCACCAAACAGGACGCGCTGTCTTTTCCCTTTCACTGGCCTCGCAATGGTAGCTGCAGAACAGAAGAGGCTGAAACTAGAGAGACTGCATCAGATCGCGCAGTCGCAATAACGGTGCGATCACGTGTGGAAGAAGTAATGCCTGGAATCGTCCGAAGGACAAACTCAGGCCTCCGAGAGACAAAGAGTCCCCTTGGCACGGCGTGGTACTCAGTCTGTACTTTCGCGCCGCATGCACGACTCAGCCACAATATCGGTTACATCGTATTCGAACCAGTCTGGGATCCAGCTGACCGCGCCGATGTCGATGCTGACGCGAATAGTCACATCGGAACCGGGCTCCGCATCCTCTAACGATGCAGGAATGGTTTCGATCGTCGCGCCGGTAATGGACAGCAAAGCCAATTCTTCCTCAACTCGCTGGATGACCTCATCACGATCAGCGGTCGGGCGAACGGCAACTCGCGCCCCCTCTCGCGTTGCATGCGTCGCCGTTTGTTTGACCAACATCATGCGTCCAAGTTCCACCAAACCGAAGGTGAACATGATCATCAGAGGCGCGATCAGGGCAAACTCGATGGCCGAGGCACCGCGACGTTGTCGTTGCTTTTTTGAACTGCAATTCATCATGAAACTCAAAACTGGGTGTTTATTCGACCAACATCACTGGCGTGACAAGGTGGCTTGAAGTCTTCTTTCCGGTCCAATCAATCTTGGTGCCGCGACCGACCACTTTTGCCGGTTGAATGATGACGCGTTTCTGACTGCCCTTGCCCGTGAGCTTCACGTCCAATATTCGAATACCCTCAAATCGAACAATCGTGAACGTCGCATTGTTCCCATTTCCCGCCACACGAGCGAAGATTGGAATGATTCGAGTCTTGCCGATTAACGAAGCCAGTTCATCCTTGATTCCAGCACTGATTCCCGTATCACCGTTAAGCTCTAACTCGCCGTTGTCGTCGAACACCAGCGGCTTGCCCAAGTCGATGAAGTCTTGCGCGGAGATCCCATGAAGTACTTGCCGCGAAAGATCACTGGTGCTGTTGTTCGCGCCCCCGATGTCGACGGTTCCGCGGTTTCCCGGTGATCCCGTGCCCTTGGGATACAGATTTGTTTCAAACAGCCCGTCAGAGCCACTTCCCACACCACCACCGGACGCACTGAACAGGTCCTCCGTCTCACCCGCCAGCGCGGCCAACCAACTTGGTTCATCGAGTGCGATCGGAAGTATGCCGCGGTTCTCGTCCCCTTCTGGTTCGTAGAAGCCGTCAATGGCGTTGAACATTGCCGCGGTTGCCTTGGTGTGAAGCGACTGTGTGTCGCGACCGGTCAGGGCACCAAAGAACAGAGGAAGTTTGCTGTTAGTTGTCCCTTGGCGTCGCAGGGTCACCCGCACCGCATTGAAGTTCTCTGCGTCCGATGAACTCCAACTGCCATCCAAACCGTAGGTGCCCACCTCGACGTCTTCGCCATTAAGAAGTAACGACGTATCACCCACCACGTTCCGCAACGCCATCGCATTGGAAGCATTCTTTGCAGCCTCCTCGACAACGCTTCCCGATTGCTGGGCGGCTTGCTGGTCAAACACTTCCCAACACCCCGCCATCGCAGCAGCATCGGCCGATCGGCTAAGCTCGGTCTCCGCGACATGAACGTAGCCGAAATCGAGCGTGACCGCCGTAAGCGCGACCAAGCTGATCACGAGAAACAAGCCCAACACGGCTGCCGCACCACGTCGATTGCGTGGTCCTCGGCGGACTTGGTTCCCAGACGACGCATCAAAACTCATGTGATCGCAGCACATGACGACTCCTACAATAACGGGGCGGGCAAAGAAACGACGCGGCGTCAACTACGGTTGTTCGTTGACAGCG